>JANXYD010000465.1 GCA_025350265.1 Hyphomicrobiaceae bacterium
GGCACCCGTGGCCGTCCCGAGCAAATCGCCTACCGTCACCGCTGCAATCGCTTGCCGCACCAGATCAGCGCCCTGCAATTGAGCCTGGGGGAAGGTCTGAGCCACGGCCGCGCAACGCATCCCCGCCGTCTTGGCGGCTTGCACGCCATTGACTGCGTCTTCCAACACCACGCACTCCGCCGGCGACAGCCCCAACCTCTCGGCTGCCGCCAGGAAGATATCCGGTGCGGGCTTGCCGCGGGCCACTTCGGTGGCACTGAACAAGTTGGTGCCGAGATGTGGGCGCAGTGAGAACTTGTCGGTGCCGTGATCGAGCCAGCTGGTATTGCTTGACGAAGCGACACAGAACCGACGCTGGCGATTGGCCGCGAGGAATGCGGCGACGCCGGTAATCGCCTGTACGTCCCTGCGCATGCGCCCATTTTCGAACGTGCGATATCGCTCCTGGAAATCATCGGGCAGCGCGCGACCCAAATCCTTGGCAATGGCGAGTGCGCAATCTTCCCAGCGACGCCCCATGTAGTGCTGGATCGCATGCTCGACCGTGGCCGGGAAGCCTTCCTGCCTGACGAAGTCGGCAAGCAACGTGTTTGACAGCAGTTCGCTGTCGACGACGACACCGTCGAAATCGAGGATCACCAGATCCGGCGGCGTCGACATGGGCCATCGGCGAGCGGACATTACTGGCCGGCCTTGATGTTGTTTTCCCGGGCGACGTCGCCCCAAATCTTGATTTGCTTGCTGATCCATGCAGCCATTTCCGGAGCGCCGCCGAACGTGGTGGAAATCTGCATGTTGTCGCTGAGTTGAGCGAAATTCTGTGGTTCTTTGTATGTTGCAATCAACGCGTCGTGCATCCGCGTCTTGAGGTCTTCGGGCGTGCCTTTGGGGGCCAGCGCGCCCCACCACGCATAGCTTTCAAAGCCGGTGAAGCCGGCCTCGATCGCGGTCGGAACATCCTTGACGTTGCCGAGCCGGGTCGCACCTGTCTGTAACAGCGGCCTGAGCGAACCCGCTGCAACCTGAGTAGCGACGAGCGCGCTCGATGCAATCGCGAAGTCCACGTGGCCAGCCAAGGCATCGTTGAGCAGAGGACCGCCGCCGCGATAGGGAACGTGCGTCATCTCGATGCCGGCTTTCTTGGTCAAGAGCACCATCGTCAAGTGTCCGAGGCTGCCGGTACCGATCGAGCCATAGGTCAGCTTGCCGGGGTCTTTCTTGGCGGCAGCAACGATCTCGGCAAAGGCTTTGTAGGGGCGACCGGGGTGGGTGCAGAGCAGATGCGGCGAGGTGCCGATCAGCAAGACCGGTTCGAGGTCTCGCTCGGTGTCGAAAGTCATGGTCTGCAGTGATGGATTGACCGCATGAGTGTCAAACACCATCACCCAGGTGCCGCCATCCGGCTTGGCGCGCGCGACGAGGCCGGTGCCTATCGAGCCCTGCGCACCGGGTTTGTTCTCGATAATGACGTTCGCGCCCAGACGTTGCTGCAACCCGTTTTGGGCGATGCGCGCGAGCTGGTCGACCGAGCCGCCGGCGGGAAACGGCACGATAATGTTGATGACGCTGGTGGGCCACGCCTCGGCGCGCGCGGCTGTGGATGCAAATCCACCCAGAACGGCCGCCGCCAGGCCACGCTTGGCAAATGTGCGGCGCGTTAGCATCGGTATTTTGATCATTTGTTTTCTCCCCAAGGCAAGTCTTCAGCCGTTGGTCACTTCTTAACCGCACATCGGCATGAAAGGCGAGCCGGACACGCCCTCATCGCGGCTGACGAGATGACATGTGGTTAATGCGTCACACTGAATGCTGTTCATGCAGCAGTCATCGATTGCACCAGGATGGTCACAATGCCGGCCCATCGAGGCCAAACTGCTTGGGTCTATTCACGGGCAAGTGATGCGACGGAGTCTGCAGTTTGGATCCGTCTCAGACGAAGCAGTACATGAGGAAATATACGCAATGACCGATGCGACACCACATAGCCCTGATCGTGAACTCCCCCGGCCCCGGACGGTGGTCAAAGTCGGCATGGATTTCGTTTTCGGTGTCGCCTTGTTCAGCATGGTGCTGGGATCGGTATCGTCGGGCAATGGCCAGGCCGTTGCGGGTGCCGCTGGGTGGGTGACGACGGTGTCGCCGCAGCCTGTGCACGGGTGGCTCGATCAAGTCTGGTCTGCCGCCTGCATCGGCGCGAACCTCGTTGATCGCAATGCAGCACTTGCCGTGCTGGCGTTGTCGTTCGGCGCGATGACGGCCTTCAATCTCTCGATCGCGCGTCATCTGCGTGCCACTGCCGTGCTGCAGCGTGGTTGAGGATCGGCGCGTGGCTGGTGCTACCGCATTCGATCAACGTGTAATGGGTGGCGCCGAAAGCCTTTAAAAAGGCGCCCGGCGCGCCTATATCTGCGCAGCGAACGCTGATTTTACGGAGATTGCGAATGACGGGTTCTGTGCGACACGAGACGTCGGCTCAGTCGATACAGTACTCTACGGCCGTTCCGGAGGTAGTTGCGTTGCAGAACGGCCCTGGCTCGATGTCGTGTCGTGATTCTCTTCGCGCGCGAGGATCGCGTGGATTTCGATTGATCATGACTTTCGGTGCGATGGCGGCGAGCGCGGGTGCGTTGACGATCGCCATGGGAACCGGGCTGGCGGATCGCGCGGTTTCGCAAGGTTTGCCGTCGCTGTCTGCTGTGTGGCAGTCAGGGCGGGTCGGCGGCACCGACTCAAATCGCGGCGCAACGGCCAACGGGTTGCAGCCGGCCGCATATGCAAATCGCGTTGCGAAGTCCGTCGCCCCCGGCTCAGTTGCGGGCGATGAGGGGTTCTGGTTGAGTTCATCGGCACTGGCGGGCGGAGCCGGGCATGGGTTGGCGGTTGGCGCTCAGCTTTCGCTCGGTGGACGTGCCTACACGGTCATCGAGTTGAAGCCGATCGTCGCGTCCGTCGGTGACAAATCCATGCCGGAATTGACATTGGTGGTGGCGCGCGAAATGAACGATAAAGCCGTCGTTGGCACCGATAGCGGTGCCAACGCGTCACCTGCACACTTTCTGCGCTTCCTGATCGAGAGCGACAGTGCCGATGAGACGGGCCGGTTGCCGCATCGGTCTCTCTAACGCCGATCGATGGTGGCGGTTTTCATCAACGATCGCCGTCAAGCGTGATTATCGTGCAAGCACGTCTTTGTTGATGACGTTGGCTGCGATCGGACGACCGTCGAATACGGAGAGTACGTTTTCGGCGCAGGCAATCGACATGCGTTCGAGCGCTTCACGTGTGACGCCGGCCATGTGCGGCGCAAACACCACGTTGCCGAGTTTGAACAGCGGGTGATCGGCGGGCGGTGGTTCCTGTTCCAGCACATCCAGGCCCGCGCCTGCAATGGTGCCCTTAGAGAGCGCGTCAAACAACGCCGCCTCATCGACGATGCCGCCACGTGCGGTATTGATGAGCAAAGCCGATGGCTTCAGTAGCGCCAGCCGCTTGGCGTTGATCATGCCTGTTGTTTCAGGTGTGCGCGGGCAATGCAGCGTCAGCACGTCCACCAACGGCAGCGCATCATCGAGGTGGGCGACGGGCGAGGCACCGGCAGCCTTGATGTCGGCTGGCGATACGTAGGGATCAAAGACCCTGACGTCCATTTCCATCGCCAGCGCGCGGCGCACGACGCGTGAGCCGATGCGCCCGAAGCCGACCACGAGCATGGTCTTGCCGTAGATATCGCTGGGCATATCGCTCATGCGGGTCGACCATTGGCCGGCGCGCACCAGCCGGTCATGTTCCCGGCCGCGCTTGATCAAAGAAAACAGCAGATGGAACGCCTCTTCCGCCACCGACGGCGAGTTCGCAGTGCCGGCGGTCATGAGAGGGATGCGGCGCGGTGCAAGCGATGGAATGTCGATCATGTCGTAGCCCACGCCGATCCGCGCCACGACCTGCAGAGCGGGCGCTGCCGCCACTTCCGCCGGCCCGATGCGCTGCCCGCCGAGGATAACCGCGTTGATGTGCGGATGCTCTCGCAAATAAGCGAGGAAGTGATCGTGGGAGGCATGCTGCGCGAACGCCATCTGCGTAACCTCCGGGCGAGCCGCAAACACCGCGCGCGCCGCGTGTGCGAACGACTCCTGATAGGCGACGACTTTGCTATTGTTGACCATTATCCGTAGTTCCCTCTGCCGCGACCCACAAATTCAAGTTGATATTTTGCGCCGGCACGGTTCGCGGCGCAATACGCAAGGCGTGTGTGATCGTTGCGCCCATCATGCCACTTGCGCTGGTGTCGTCACGCCCGCTTTACTGCGCATAGACCTGTTCCCCCCGACAGCAGTCACAAGAGGTGCTCGCCATGACCACTCAACCAACCCAGCCAGGCTTTGCAACGCTCGCCATTCACGCCGGTGCCACGCCCGATCCGACGACAGGTGCGCGCGTGACGCCGATCTATCAAACCGCCTCATATGTGTTCAACGATGCCGATCACGCCGCGTCGTTGTTCGGACTTGAATCGTTCGGCAATATCTACACGCGCATCGGCAACCCGACCCAGGCCGTGCTCGAACAGCGCATCGCGGCGCTGGAAGGCGGCACGGCGGCGCTGGCTGTCGCATCGGGGCATGCGGCGCAGCTGATCGTGTTCCACACGCTGTTGGAAACCGGCGACCAGTTCGTGGCGGCGCGGCAGCTTTACGGCGGCTCGGTCAATCAGTTCAATCACGCGTTCAAGAAGTTTGGCTGGGAGGTGGCGTGGGCGGACGGCAGCGATCCCGAAAGCTTCGAACGCGCCATCACGCCGAAGACGCGCGCGCTATTTTGCGAGAGCATCGCCAACCCTGGTGGCGTCATGATGGACATTGCCGCTATCGGAAAAATCGCCAAGAAACATGGGCTGCCGCTGATCGTCGATAACACACTGGCGTCGCCCTATCTGTGCCAACCCAAGCAGCACGGGGCCGACATCATCGTCCATTCGATGACTAAATTTCTCGGCGGGCACGGCAACTCCATCGGCGGCGTCATCGTCGATTGCGGCACGTTCGATTGGCTCGCAGCGAAGCACAAATACAAAACGTTGGCCGAGCCCAATCCCAGCTACAACGGCATGTTATTGGGCGAGACGTTCGGCAACTTCGCCTTTGCCATTGCCTGCCGGGTGATGGGGTTGCGCGATCTCGGCCCGGCCATTTCGCCGTTCAATGCGTTCCTCATTCTTACCGGCATCGAGACGCTGCCGTTGCGCATGGAGAAGCATTGCACCAACACGCAAGCTGTCGCCAGCCATCTGACGGGCCATCCCGCCGTCGCTTGGGTGAATTATGCGGGGTTGGCCAGCAACAAGGACAACGCCATCCAAAAGCGCATCGCGCCAAAGGGAGCGGGCGCGGTGTTCACGTTCGGGCTCAAGGGCGGCTACAAGGCGGGCGTGGCTGTCGTGTCGAATGTGAAACTGTTCTCGCATCTGGCCAACATCGGTGATACCCGGTCGCTGATCATTCACCCGGCCTCCACCACGCACCGCCAGCTGACGGATGCGCAGCGCACGGCGGCGGGTGCCGGCCCCGATGTCGTGCGGCTGTCGATCGGCCTCGAAGACGTAGCCGACATCATCGCCGACCTCGATCAGGCGCTGGCGGCGGTTTAGCGATCGGCGCTGGTATCAGCCCCGCATCCGCGCGAACACGTTGGCGAGGCGGGCGAAATCGGCAATCGTCAACACCTCGCCGCGCAAGGTGCCGGCGATGCCGGCGGCGGCCAGCAGCGGCTCGGGATCGGGCGTCAGCGCCTTCAAGCTCTGTCGCAACATCTTGCGGCGCTGGCCGAACGCGGCAGCGGTGACGCGGCCGAGGATACGCACGTCGCAGGCTGGCATCGGCTCGGCGCGCGGGGTGAATGCGACGATGGCAGACTCGACTTTCGGGGGCGGCGTGAAGGCGGTTGGCGGCAGCGTGAACAGCAGTTTCGGCCGCGTTCGCCACTGCGCGATCACGGCAAGCCGGCCATAGGCTTTGTTGTCCGGCTCGGCGACGATACGCTCGGCCACCTCTTTCTGAAACATCAGCACCATGCCGCTATACCACGGCGGCCAGGGGTCAGCTTCCAGCCAGTCGATCAGCAATTGCGTGGCGATATTGTACGGCAGATTGGCGACGATCACCGGCGGCGATGGCAAGGTGGCCGCGAGCGCACGCCAATCCATCGCCAGCGCGTCGCCGTCGATGATGGTCAGGCGTCCATCGCAGGCGGCAGCGATCTCGTCGAGGGCCGGCCGGCAGCGCGGATCCCGCTCGATGGCGGTGACGTGGGCCGCACCCTCCAGCAAGAGAGCGCGCGTCAGCCCGCCCGGGCCTGGCCCAATTTCGACGATGGATTTGCCCAGCAGAGGACGCGCCTCGCTGTCGCGCCCAACGGCCGCATCGCCACGAGTGCCGGCTGCCCGTGCGATGCGGCGGGTCAGGTTGAGATCGAGAATGAAGTTCTGGCCGAGGCGCTTGTCGGCCGCCAGCCCGTGCGCTTTGATGACATCGCGCAGCGGCGGCAGTTGGTCTAATGCCGTATATCCGGCATCCGACGGCGCACTCATTGTCATCCGCGGTGCTCGATCTGGGCTTCCATTCGCAATTCCCGCAAGCGACGGACGGCCATTTCCTCGAACTTGCGCGATTGCAGTTCCTGTGTCGCCTGCTGACGCTGTGTATCGTCGATCTGCAACGTGCGGCGCGTGCAGACGACCATCAATTCGACGCCGTCGGCGGAGGTCTGCGGCGGCAACATTTCCCCGTCCTTGGCGCCCAGCAACATGCTGCGCGAGGGTTCGGCGACGGTGCTCGGCTTGATGAATTGCGCTGGCTGGAACTTGGCGGACGCTTGATCCTTGGTCAACGCGTCCATGGTTTTGCAACCGGAGAACTTGCGGCGCATGCCATCGGCGTCGGCAAGTGCGCGGGCCATGGCCCCCTGATCGAGCTTGCTCGGCAGCGTGAAGACGATGCGCTGCACCTGCAGTTCCTGTTTGTCGGGCGCACCTTTGCCGGCGGGCAGCGTGGCGATCAACTGCTCGATTTCCTTTTCGTTGACCTGGATTTGCGCGCCATACTTGCGGCGGATGACTTCGCGCCAGGCAAAGCCTGCCTTGAACCGTGCCTTCATCGTCGCGATGTCGACGCCGACGCTCTTCAGACCTTACGCGAACTGGGCCTCGGTTTATTTGTTGCGCTCGGCGATGCCCTTGATGACGCGATTGGTTTCATCGTCGGTGACCTCGACGCTTTCCTTCTTGGCTTCCTGCAGCTTGAGCTTTTCCTCGATGATCTCGTCGATTGCGGCCTGGCGATACTTTGGCATTTCGACACCGCGCGCCTGCTCGGCGGCCTGACGCTGAAGGCTGGCACCAAGTTCGGCCTTGCGACGCTCGATCAGCGCCATGATCTGCTCTTTGGGCTTGCCTTGGTTCTGCCTGATGATTTCCTCGGCCATGGCACGGAACTTGGTATTCACGGCCTCGGACTGCGCCAGCCTCTGGAAGATCTCGCGCGCTTTTTCTGAAGAGTTGGAACTGGCGCTGAGGAAACGCGAACGCTGCTCGATTTCACGGGCGGTGATGGGGTCGTCGTTGACCAGCATGACGATATGCTCGCCGCTGCTTTTCGACGGCGACGTGGTTGGCTCGGCGGACGTATCGGTCGCAACGACTGGCTTGGGCTTCGGCTTCGGCTTGGCCTTGGCGGGGGCGGGTGGAGCCTGCGGCGGTGCCGCTTGCTGCATTGGCGCGGGTTGCGACAAAACCATCCCGGGAAATTGCTGCGCTTTGGCAGCCGGCGCGGCGAGGGCTGCGGCGCAGAGGTAACCGACCACCGACAGCGCGATGCACGACCGCCGGCCGGCGAGGCTATTTCGGGTCGGTCGGATTGAACGCAAGATCACCGCTCGCTCGACAGTTGGTTCGGACATGACGGTCGCCTGCACTGATTCCACAAGGCTCGACCATATCGTGCCTGGGACGAGACTGGGTGAGGTTATCCACACCAACGATGGCAGGCGCATGGCGCAGAAGCTCGGTTGGAGCGCACCAGCACGACAAAACGAACAACTGAACTCAAGCTGCGCAGTCAGCGCAACACCCGCGCGGCCTGTTGCGACGCTGCGGTGCTACGGTGGCGCAGCGTCAGTTGCGGTTGACCTGGTTGTCGATGCCGGACATGAAGCTGGTGACGTCGGTCTTGGCGCTGAAGCCGCCGAGATTCTTCAGTTCAAAGCGCACCATCACCGTCTTGTCGGGCACGATGCCAAGCGTTGTGTTGGTAATGCGGGTGTCGGTGTAGGACGTGGTCAAGACGAAGCAATCGTCAGCATAACGGACCTGGAACAGATCCTGCAAAAGCTGCTTCTGGTCGAGATCGTAGCGGACGGAAGCGGCTACGCTCCACCGATCGGTAAGTTTGACGCCGATGGTGCTCTGCAGTTCCTGTTGTCCGATGGTGCTGGCGCCAATGGTTGCGGCCTGCGTGTCGGCACGTGTGAATGCGTAGGCCAACTGTGTCGAAAACGGTCCGAAACCAGCCGATAGCAGCGTATCCTGACGCCGCAAAGCGAGCGTGTTGGTATCGAACCGACCCTGCGCGACCAAGCTGAGGTTGGCCAGCGGCGAAACATAGAGGCCGGCGACATAGTCGGAGCGGGCGGTGGCGAGGCCATTGTTGGCTGAGAAGGCGGAAGCGAACTGGCCGGGTGCTGCGGTCGATGCTACGTCCGCACCGGGATTGGCAAACACGTTAGGCCCAGACAGCAGCTGGCTTTGACCCATCACGGCTCGGATATTCAAGCCGCTGTTGAACTGCAGGTTATACTTGGTGCCGACATTGAGGCGCGTGCCGGTGTCGATGCGATCGAAGCCCGTCGACTTGCTCTCAAAAAACAACGATGTGTCGTCGAACACGACGCTCTTGGCGTCTTCATTCGGCAACAGCGTCTGATCCTGCTTGCCGAACACGTTGCGGCTGACGATCTGGGCGACCGGTTCGATCACGTGCGATGCCGTGTCGGTGTGAGCGACAAACGGATACGCGTAGGTGAGGCCAACGGTGGACACGCCGCGATAGAACGTTTCGCCGGGGACGTTGAGGCCGGTGATCGGATCACGCGTGTTGTTGTAGGAATAGATATCGCCGCGGACGTTAGCAAACGGCGTCCAAGTTTCACCGATACCATCGACGATTTTACGCCGCCAGTTGACGTCGGAGACGAAGTGCGTCGAATCCGTACCGGCGAGGAACTGCGACGAAATGGGCTTCTGAGTGATCGGATCGACATAGGTCACGTCACCGGACAGCCGCGATAGATTGCGCACGTGGCCATTGAAGCTCAACTCGCCGCCGAGCACCTGTTGCGCGGCGATATAATTATAGTCGATCACCGGTAGCGCACGCGATTTCGTTACGTCGGTGTCGTTCGGCAGGAGACCACCGAACTGATACAATGACATATTGAAGTAGTTGCGTTCGCTCTGGCCGGTTAGATACGCCGTGTTGATGCGATCGGTCTGAATTGCGCTGTCAAAACCGTAGAAGCTGCGGAAGCTCTTGTCGCTTGCGAGCGTTACATCCCAACCAGCACGCCACCACGAACTGAGCGAGAACACGCCTTTGGTCTCGATCGTGCCGCGCCAACCCTTGAGATCGGGCGTTGCGCCGCCCGGCAGATTTTCAAGCTGTTGATCTATTGCGCCGAACTTGACCGAATACTCGCCGTTTTCGAGCCGTTGCCGGAAATCACCCTTGTAGAGGACGCCCTGCTTGGAGAGCAACGCCGGGTGGAAAAGAAAATCACAACTCTTGTCGAGTGCGAAGTAATACGGAACTTCCGCCATCAAGCCGAGCGTGCTGGAACTGCCGAACGTCGGCGATAGAAAGCCCGACCGCCGCTTCACCGACGGGTCCGGCATGGTGAAGTACGGCAGATACAAGATCGGCGTGCCGTAGACCTCGAAGGCCGCATCCTGATAGGTCAGCGTCGCCGCCGCCTGATCATGGATGATGCGCTGACCACTGATACACCACAGCGGCGGCTGACCCGGGTCGTTTTTGCACGCCGTGAACTTGGCTTGCTGGAATTCGGTGACGTTGCCGTCGCGGCGGATCGATCGACGCGCCTGGATGCGCGTCTCGTCGCGAGCGACAACGCTCAAGCTTTCGACGAACGCATCACGGAAATCATCGGTCGCATCGATACGTTCGGCGCGCGTGATGTTGCCGTTCGGATCGCGCAATTGCACGTTGCCTTCGGCCAACAGTTTTGCGGCCGACTGGTCATAGGTGATCTGGTCGGCGGTCAGCAGAAAATTGTTGTAGAAAATCTGCACGTTACCGCGTGCGATGATGCGGTTGTTCTTGGTGTCGTAAACGAGGTCGTCGCCTTGCAGATAAAGCGGCGCGGCGTTGTTGATCTTGGGGGCGGGGCCGAGCGGGCCACCGGGCGCCGGCTTGAAATACCTGTCGTTGCCGACCTGATTGCGAATGCCGGGATCCTGGGCGCGCGCCGCGTCGGTAAAGCCGCACACGAAGCAAAGTACCACGATCAGCACAGAAAGCGCTTGAGCCCAAGACGCTGGGCCGGCTCCGCCACGCTGCCATCCGGCACGACCCGCATCCCCCAAACTCGCAGCGGAATGGCGGCAATGCTGCACGCGCAGACCAATCGCAAGACGCTGGATGCGCTCGATGCCGCACGTCACGTGCGATGTCAGCGCCCTACACTTCACTCAGCCATCCTCCTGGTGCAGCAGCACCGTCAACGATCCGAGGCACGCGATTACCACCGGTAACCATATCGCCAGTGCGGCCGGCGCCAGTCCGGCCAAGCCGATCTGTCGCGACACCTCCGTGAGTAGGAAAAACCCCACACCCCCGATGATCCCCGTAGCGACCATAGTCTGGATGCCACCCTGCCGGAATGACCTTAAAGACACAGTTGCCGCCAAAAGAACCATCGCCACCAGTAACAAGGGGCGAGACATTAATAATTCGTACTGCACCCGAAAGCGGGCGACCGGCAACTTGCTGCGCTCGGCCATGGCGATCACGCCAGGAAGTTCGAACACCGATACGGTATTGACTGAACCCAACGCATCCAAGGCGCGCTCACGATCGAGGTATGTTTTCAACTTATAAGTGTCGTGGAGCGCGAGATCGCGGCCGGGTTGGGCGATGGTGGCCTTCTGCAATTCCCAGAATCCAGTCGCCAGCGTCGCTTTCTCAGCGCGGATGTGGGCGACGAAGCGGCCGTCGCTGTCGTATTGGAAGGCGGTCACGCCGGCCAGCGTCAAGCCCTGTTCGGTGACCGTTCGCGCTGTGATCACCGACGGGCCGTCTGCACCATCCTGGCGCAGCCAATTGCCAGCGCTACTGTTGATGAACGATGTTTCCGAACCGAAGAGCCGGCTCATCTGTTCATTAGCCATCTCGGTCGCGCGCGTGGCGAGTGGATTATAGACGACGACGTTGAAGATGCCGAGCAGGACAGCAACGGTTAGTCCCGGGCGCAGAAATTGCCATACCGACATGCCGCCGGCGCGCATGACCGCCAATTCCGACTTGCGGCTGAGGCTCATCAGCGCGCCTATCGATCCGACCAGAACAGCAAACGGGATCAGCACCTCAGTGAATTGATGGATGCGCAGGAAACCGACCCACATCAACTGACCGACCGTGACGGTGGTGGCGCTGCGCGATTGGCGTAGCAACTCGACCATGTCGATCATGAAGATCAAGACCATGCACACCGATAATGCACCCAGCATCATCACGAAGAAGCGCTTGCCGATGTAATAGCGGAGGGTGCGGGCGCGCAGCATGGTTTATCGCGCCTCCTGGGCTGCGCGGCGGAAGGGACGCGTCAGCGACTGCCCGACGGCGCGCAGCGCAGCGTTGAATGCAAGGATTACGCGCGGCGTGCGGCGCGGTCGCATATTGATCTGAATGGCGAGCGCTGACAGCACGATCGCGGCGATGGGAATGATGTACATCGACGGCACCGAACCGGCCTTGCCGTTGGCACTGTTGACGGCGCTGATACCGAGCACCCTGACGCCGACGCTGGTGGCGAAAGCGAACAGCAAGGCCTGCGTGCGGTTCTGCCGGGTGGTCTGAGCTTGTCCGGCAAACGCCGCAGCGATCAGCACGAAGGCGATGGGATACAGCGGATTGGACATGCGGTCGTGCAATTCGGCGGCAAAGCGCAGTGGCTGCACCTTATAGAGCGGGTCTTGCGGGTTGGGGGCGAGCAACTCGGAGGTGTACCATTCGCGCGGGCGGAGGCTGAGGGCCTGCTCGGCTTTTTGTTCAAAGCGATTGATGTCGACGGCGTAGCGATCGAAGGCGACCAGATCCGGCGGCGCACCGGCGGCGCCTGTCCGGATGATCGTTCCCTTCTGCATCAGCAGGTAGACGCTGGTGTCCTGCTTCACGATATAGCCGGATTCGGCAAGATATGAACTCACCTGCGTGGGGTCGCGGGAGTCGTGCATCAAGAGACCCAGCAATTGCCCGTCTGAGGCGCGGTCGCGGATATGGATCGTCAGACCCGGCTCCGGCGCGTTGAAACGGCCGGGCTGCAACACCTGCGAAATCAACTCGGTGCGCACCTGCATGGCCCCTTCGCGCAGGGCACGATTGGCCCAGGGGCCGACCAGGTGATTGATCAGCACGAGGCTGAGAGCGCACAGCACAGCCGTCAGCATCAGCGGCCGCACCAGCCGCCACGTTGGCGCGCCGCTGGCGGTCATGATGATCAGTTCGCTGTCGCCGCTCAGCCGGTTGATGACGTGCAGGCACGACATCAGCACGGCGAACGGGGCGATGAAGCCGATCAGGCTCGGCAACGCCAGTGCCGTCAACTGCAAGAATACTGCCGCATCCTGGCCCTGCGACGTCATCACGTCGATCTGGCGCAACGCGACGCCGATCCACGTGACCGAGGTGAGTGAAACCAGGATCAGCACGACCGCGCCGATTGACTGCTTGAAAATGTAGCGGCCGAGAATGCTCATGCCACACACACGGAGTCGCTGCCCGTCCACGCAAGCCGATCGTGTGCAATCCCCACCGCCGAAATCCCACCCGAAAGTTGCTGCAAGACGGTCAAAGGCGCGTCCGTCAAATGCCCCTGAGTCCGGTCCCATAGCAAGATGGCTGAACCGTGTCGCGCCCGGGATCACCACTCCTGGATGCTGGTTTTGGCAGATCTGGCATCGGCGTCGCCTTTTCTACGGCAAAAAAAGCCGCTAACGGTGCGGGCGGGCTGCAGGAAGCCTTGACTTCATGAGAGTAGACAGACGTTGCCGCTAGCTGCGGCCGGCGCGATGCGAAATCGGGGACGACGTCGACACCGCCGTTGACGATCGCCGGAAATCGTCCGAAGACGCAGGCGCCGGCTTTATCGGCGAGCATACGCCCGCGCATGACTCAAGCTCACGTTCTTCGACCACCACCCAGCCTCGGCCGCCGCCCGCGATCAGGATACCAGGAACCCAGGCATGACATTTCAGCTCGATATCCGCTTTGCTTCGCCGACGGTGGCACCGCTCGGAACGGTGGTGGTCTTTTCTGCGGCGGACCTGGCGCTGGCGGCCCCGGCCGCCGACCTGGACAAGAAGTCCGGTGGCTTTCTGGTGCGGGCGGCGCAGGCGGCCGAGTTCACCGGCAAGACCAAGCAGTCGGTCGAGATCCTGGCCGCACCTGGCCTCGACAGCGCGCGCATCCTGCTGTTGGGGACGCCGCCGAACATGAACGAACTCGAACAGATCCACCTCGGCGGCCGCGTGCTGGCGGCGATCAAGGCGCGTCGCACCGAACAGGCCAGCGTGTTTGCCGACCTGCCGGGAATGACGCCGAGCACGGCTGTGGATTTTGCGTGCGCGCTTGCTGAAGGGGCCATGCTGCGCAGCTATGAATTCAAGCGCTATCGTTCGCGCGAACAGGATGACGCCAACGGTAACGGCACGGACGATGCGGCCGTGACCACGCCGGCCGGTCAGCCCCGCGCGGCGACAGTGCGCACCCTCACCTTCCACGTCCACAAGCCCGAGCAGGCGGCAGAGCAATTCAAGTTGCGGCAGGCGGTGGTGCAGGGCGTAGTGCTGGCACGCGAGTTGGTCAACGAACCCGCTAACATTCTGGGACCGGTGGAATTCGCCGACCGCGTGCGTGAGCTGACCAAAGCCGGCGTCGACGTCGAAATTCTCGATGTACCGGCGCTGGAGAAACTCAAGATGGGCGCGTTGCTGGCCGTCGCCATGGGGAGCGTGCGACCGGCGCGGGTGGCCGTGATGCAATGGCACGGCGCCAAGTCGAAGCGGTCAAGGCCGGTCTGCTTCGTCGGCAAGGGCGTGGTGTTCGACAGCGGCGGCATCTCGATGAAGCCGGCCGCCGGCATGGAAGACATGAAGGGCGACATGGGCGGGGCTGCGTGCGTGTCGGGATTGATGCTGGCGTTGGCCGGGCGCAAGGCCACCGTCAACGCAGTCGGCCTGATCGGATTGGTCGAAAACATGCCGTCGGGCAATGCACAGCGTCCCGGCGATATCGTCACGTCGATGTCAGGGCAGACGATCGAGGTGCTGAATACCGACGCCGAAGGGCGGCTCGTGCTTGCCGACGTGCTGTGGTACGCGCAGGAGCGGTTCAAGCCACGGCTGATCGTCGACCTCGCGACGCTGACGGGCGCGATCATGGTGGCGCTGGGCAAGGAATACGCGGGGCTGTTTTCCAACGATGACAAGCTGGCGGCGGAGTTGAGCGCGGCTGGCGAAGCGGTCGGCGAAAAGGTCTGGCGCATGCCGTTACACAAGGCCTATGACAAGCTGATCGACGGCAAGAACGCCGATATCAAGAACATCGGCGGCCGCTTCGGCGGCGCAATCACGGCGGCGCAGTTCATCCAGCGCTTCATCAAGGATACGCCGTGGGCGCATCTGGACGTTGCCGGCACGGCCATGGACTCAAACCGCACCGATATTTCGCAGAGCTGGGCTTCGGGCTGGGGCGTGCGCTTGCTCGATCGGTTCGTGGCGGATGGATATGAGAAGCCGGAGAAGTAGAGGGTGGCGCATCGCTCGGCTTTCGATGGGCGCTGCATTGGACATATGGGAAGTGTGCTGTTAATCAAACTTGGTCTTCAACAAGCGAGATTGTCAGCGTCGAGGGGAAGCCGATGTCAGTTGTCCTAAAGTCCAGCCTGTTCGTTGTCGCGATGACGGTTGCGACTGCCAATGCCAACGCCTGGTACTGCACCGCCGAAAGCAAAACCGGAGCCAAAGGCACCGGCTTCAACTTCTTTCAGTTAGAAGCCGAAAAGACCGCCCTCAACGAATGCCGCGCTAATGCCAAGGGCAAACGGTGCGTCATCACCAGCTGCTGGTAATCGCGCGTGGCGGGTGGCATGCCCACGCAGGCCGTCGCGCTCGAAAAGAGACGACTGCGGTTGCGCTGCGTGCGGGCGGGTCGATTTATGTTAGAACCTTTGCCGGTTGTCACTGAACGGAAATGGGAAACGACGCGGTGACGGAGCGCGCACTTGTTTTATTGTCCGGCGGGCAAGACTCGACGGTTTGTCTGGCATGGGCGCTCGAACGGTTTGATGCCGTTGAGACCATCGGCTTTGACTATGGCCAACGGCATCGTGTGGAATTGCAGTGCCGCCAGCAGGTGCGCTCGGTGATGACGCAACAGTTTCCGGCATGGGCTGCAAAGCTTGGCGATGATCACGTGATCGATCTCGGCGTATTGGGAGCGATCAGCGAAACGGCGCTGACGCAAGATGCGGCCATCGCCTTCAATGCCGACGGTCTGCCGAATACGTTTGTGCCGGGGCGCAATCTTCTGTTTTTCCAGTTTGCCGCCGCCGTCGCCTATCGGCGTGGCATCAAGCACCTGATCGGCGGCATGTGCGAAACGGATTATTCCGGCTATCCCGATTGCCGCGACGACACACTGAAGGCGCTGCAGGTGACGCTCAATCTCGGTATGAACAGGCGGTTCGTAATCCATACGCCGCTGATGTGGATCGACAAGGCGGCCACGTGGAAACTTGGCCATGACCTCGGCGGCGAGGCGTTTGAGCGGTTGGTCATCGACGAGACGCACTCATGCTATTTGGGTGACCGTACGCATAAGCACGCCTGGGGGTACGGCTGCGGCACCTGTCCGGCCTGCGAGCTGCGGGCGAAGGGCTATGCCGCATATCATCCTGGCGGATGACATGAGGGGTTTCACCCCTCATACTCCCTGACCAGGGCTTCGGCCCTGGACCCGTTGGGCAGAAGGGGTAAGTGATGAGCGAGCACAGGCGTTGGAAAAAGCGGCCCGAGGGTTCGACCTGGGGTGATTTCGGACCTGACGACGAGAAGGGCCGGCTCAATCTGTTGACGCCGCAGAAGGTTCTGGAAGGCGTCGCCGAAGTGCGCGCGGGCAAGTCGTTCTGCC
>JANXYD010000408.1 GCA_025350265.1 Hyphomicrobiaceae bacterium
CAATTTTGGCATCACTTCCACAATCATTTCGAGCATTACAAGATATTGCCGCCTCAAGGCGGCCAGGGCGGCTTTTTGCATTCGATTTCGTAGGGGTATCTTGCTTATCGGCCCTACTTTTTGCACCACTCCATCTGCTGATCGGTCCTTGGGACCTTCTACTCTCGGGCCTAGTTCTTCTTTCAGCAGCAGCGTATTTTGTTGGCTATCTCGCCACGCGCCTGCGGGATCCTAAAAGCGAACGGATCGACGTTTGGCTGAAAAAAGCCACAGCATCGCAGGTTGCATTCGGCGTTTTTCTGTATTTGCCCATGCGCTTTCTTTATATTGTGGTGCTTTCAGCGGCACTTTTATACGACCTGATAGTCGATCACGGCTTGTTCAATCCGTTCGGGCATACGTTTTCGCCATTGGATGCGATCTTATTCACTCTCGATCACGCGTCCAAAGGCGTGGTTTTACACTTGCTCGACGTGTTCCATGTGAACTTGGCACCGACCATGACCTATGATCCGTGGGACTCTCCGATATTTGCGTTGATCGTAACTGGTTATCGGTATGCGGTATTGCTGATCTCGCTCGGACTTGCACTGGCTATCTTGAAAACGATTGCATTAAGGCTGGCGCGGCGTGGTCAACGGTAGGGCAAACTCAAGATCGCGAAGCGCCTTCGTTCGGTCGTCTCAACAGTCCGTTCGTCATCCGCCAGCGGACCCAGCCTCGGTTCAGAAGGACTCAAAGATTGTCGGCAGCAAATGGCCCAGACTGCTTCTGTTCTCTTCGTCTGCATTTCACAGCAGCGGAAGTCGGCGGTCAAGATATTCCAGAGCCGCCCAACGGTTGCTCAGGGTCATTCGCGACGATTTGGGCCATGGTGAAGGCTGACATTCGACGGCAGCTTATGTTCAGTCAGCCTTGGTTGCGATATTTGGTCGAAAGTCACGGCCGCCTTTCACCCGATCGCTCCACGTGCTCGCAGAATCGCGCCAGAGATCGCGGTGTGCGCCATCACGCCACCAACCCCACAAACACCTCAGGCAACATCTCCGGCAGATCCTCCGCGATCAGGCCGCGACCGCTGCGGTTGCCGCACTCGCCATGCAGCCACACCGCGGCACACGCGGCCTCGAAGGCCGGCATCCCCTGGGCCAGCAAGCCCGTGACGAACCCGGCCAGCACGTCGCCGGAGCCTGCGGTCGCCAGCCAGGACTGAGCGTTCTCGTTGATGGCGGCGCGTCCGTCGGGGGAGGCGATGACCGTATCGGCACCCTTCAGCACGACAACCGCGCCAGCCCTCACCGCCGCCGCCCGCGCGCGCTCCAATTTGGACCCCGTCAGATCAGCGAAAACGCGCTTGAATTCACCTTCGTGCGGGGTCAGCACCACCTGCCGTTTCGGCTCCTCCTTGATCAACCCGAACAGGTGATTGACCACCGGCTCCTCGTCGTCGTCCTGGTCGAGCGTGAACGAGGTCAGCGCATCCGCGTCGAGCACCACCGAGGCCTCGAACTCCAGCGCCACCTGCACCAGCAAGCGCGTGGCGATGTTCACGCCGCAGCCCGGCCCGATCAGCACCGCATTCTTGCGCTCGTCGGACAAGATGTCGGCCAGCCCGCGCGGCCCATCGAAGCCGCGCACCATGATCGCGGTCAGCAGCGCGGCGTTGGTCGCCACCGCCGCCTTGGGGCTCGCCACCGTCACCACCCCCGCGCCGACCCGCAGCGCACCGCGTGCGCCAAGGCGTGCCGCGCCGGTATGCTCGGCTGCACCCGACACGACAATAGCATGCCCGCGCGTGTATTTGTGCGACATCGCATCGAGCCGAGGAAACTGCGACAGCCATAGACCGGGCGCATTGGCCGCCGTTTTCGGCGATAGTGCGTCGAATGCATCACCAAATTCTTCGCTATCTGGATCGAAGACGCCGTCGGGAATGCCGATGTCGGCCAACACCACCTCGCCGCATAGTGCGCGTCCCGGCATCAGCACATGGCCAGGCTTGCGCCTGAAGAACGTCACCGTGCGGGTCGCCCGCACCACATAGGCGCCGAGCGCGGCACCGCTATCGCCGTTTAGTCCGCTCGGCACGTCCACCGCCAGCACCTGCACCGCTGCCGCCCCGGCGCGCTGGTTGATCATCTCCACCGCCGCCGCAAAATCACCCTCCAGCGGACGCGACAGCCCCGCACCGAACAGCGCATCGATGTACAGCCGCGGCGTAGTACCTTGAAAGATGCGCGACCAGTGCTCAAACAGGATCGGCCCGTCCCAGCGCTTGGCCATTGCAGCCGCATCCCCCTTCAGAACGGAGGGGTCGACCAGACAGGCGACCTCGACGGCAAACCCGCGTGCGGCCAGCAATCGCGCCGCCACGAAGCCGTCGCCGCCGTTATTGCCCGGCCCGCACACCACCGCGACGTGGGCACCCGCAGCCACCATACCGGCCGCAACCTCAGCCACCGCCCGACCCGCATTTTCCATCAACGTCAGCGACGGAACGCCTGCGGCTACGGCCATTGCGTCCGCCGCAGCCATTTCGGCCACCGTCAATAATTCCAATCCAGAACTGACACGACCACTGTGCTTGCACATTTTTTTTGCTCGAATGCCCATATTATACCCAACCAACCGTTGGCGCATCGTCGGCTGCTGCTTTAAGAGTTACGTAACGGCTTGGCCAGCAAGCCGATAACTTTTCGCTTCCGGCTTGGCATACCGCGTGCACTCAGTTAATGACCATAGTGAGCTATCGACCACACTGAGTTGACGAGCACGCGGAAGTTCGCATGATCCGCAACCGGCCTTCCGGCCTGTTGCGACAAACTATTCCAGACTATTCCGTGCTCACTATTCCGAGCATCTCACTATTCCGCGCATCTCCTGGGGCATCGCATGAAAAAGATCGAAGCCATCATCAAGCCGTTCAAGCTCGATGAGGTCAAAGAAGCGCTGCAGGAAATTGGTCTGCAGGGCATCACTGTGATTGAAGCCAAGGGTTTCGGACGCCAAAAAGGCCATACCGAGCTCTATCGCGGAGCCGAGTACGTCGTCGATTTCCTCCCGAAGGTGAAAATCGAGGTGGTCTGCACCGACGAAATGTTGCCGAGGGCGATCGAAGCCATTCAGCGCGCCGCGAAAACCGGCCGGATCGGCGACGGCAAAATCTTCGTTTCCACCATCGAGGATGCGATCCGCATCCGCACCGGGGAAACCGGCAACGACGCCGTCTGAAGCGCTATTCCGTCGCTCGCCGCATTGCTCTGTTGTCGAGTGATCACGGATCGGGCATGTCGACGGCCGACGACCCTTCTGATCCAGTCTTCTACTCCAATCCAACGCACTCAATCGCCACACGCAGGGGAGATAAACAACCATGAAAACCGCCGCCGATGTCCTCAAGATGATGAAGGACAAGGACGTCAAGTTCCTCGACCTGCGCTTCACCGACACCAAGGGCAAGATGCAGCACGTCACCGCCGACGCGTCGTGCGTCGACGAAGCGATGTTTGCCGAAGGTTATGCTTTCGACGGTTCCTCGATTGCCGGCTGGAAGGGCATCGAAGCCTCCGACATGACACTGATGCCGGAGCCGGCGTCGGCCCACATCGACCCTTTCTTCGCTCAGACCACGATGGCGATCTTTTGCGACGTGCTCGAACCGTCGACCGGCGAAATGTACGAGCGCGACCCGCGTTCAATCGCCAAGCGCGCTGAAGCCTACATGAAGTCGACCGGCATGGGCGACCAGATCTATTTCGGCCCGGAAGCCGAATTCTTCATTTTCGACGACGTCAAGTTCACGTCCGATCCCTATCACGTGTCCTACAAGCTCGACAGTTCCGAGCTGCCGTCGAACATGGGCACCGATTACGAGATGGGCAACCTCGGCCATCGTCCGCGCGTCAAGGGTGGGTACTTCCCCGTGCCGCCGATCGATAGCTGCCAGGACATCCGCTCGGAAATGCTCTCGGTGATGGCCGAAATGGGCGTCGCCGTCGAAAAGCATCACCACGAAGTCGCGGCTGCGCAGCACGAACTCGGCGTCAAGTTCGGCCCGATGATCCAGATGGCCGATCACATGCAGATCTATAAGTACGTGATCCATCAGGTGGCGCAGGCCTACGGAAAGTCAGCCACCTTCATGCCGAAGCCAATCTTCGGCGACAACGGTTCGGGCATGCATGTCCACCAGTCGATCTGGAAGGGCGGCCAGCCGATGTTCGCCGGCAACA
>JANXYD010000439.1 GCA_025350265.1 Hyphomicrobiaceae bacterium
ATCTACATCGGCTCACAGGGAATTGTTGAAGGCACCTTTGAAACATTCTCCGCTGCCGGGGTCAAGCATTTCATTCACGTGTCGGCGATCGGTGCGGACAAGGCATCGAAAGGCTGTTACGGGCGCACAAAGGCCATCGGCGAGACCGCCGTGCTGGAAGAATTTCCCGATGCTGTGATCGTGCGCCCGTCGATCGTGTTCGGGCCGGAAGATACGTTCTTCAATCGCTTCGCCAACATGGCGCGGCTGGCACCGATGCTGCCACTGGTGGGCGGCAAAACCAGGTTCCAGCCGGTCTACGTGGGCGATCTGGCCGACGCCATTCTCGCGATCGCCAACGGGGCAGGGCTGCCCGCCACGATCTATGAACTCGGCGGGCCGGAGATCGATACCTTCCGTGGCCTGTTGGACAAGACGCAGACATGGGCCGGCCGCAGCAAGCCGTATTTTCCGATGCCGTTCTGGCTGGCGAAGCTCGCGGCTTTCGCGACCGTGCCGCTGCCGAACAGCCTGCGGCCGTTGACGGTCGATCAGGTGCGCATGCTGCAATCCGACAACGTGGTGAGCGCGACGGCGATCAAGGAAGGCCGCACACTGGCCGGCCTCGGTTGTGCATCCCCACGCACGATGGGCAGCGTGGTGCCGGAATATCTGGAGCGCTATCAGGCGAAAGGCCAGTACGCTCGATATCGCGGTTGACCAAGGGAAGCCACGGCATGCGGCAAAGTCTGGGCTCCTATCGCCGCATCGTCATCTTGACCGGCGCGGGCACATCGGCCGAGAGCGGCATTGCGACCTTTCGCGACGCGGACGGTTTATGGGCCAAGCACGACATCAGCGAGGTGGCGACGCCGGAAGCCTTCGCGCGCGATCCAACGAAGGTGCTGGAATTTTACAACCAGCGCCGACGTGACGTGCTGAGTGCCGAACCGAACCCGGCGCATCGTGCGCTGGCCCGGCTTGAACAGGAGCTACCGCTGCGGTGTCCGGGTGCGGAAGTGCTGGTCGTGACGCAGAACGTCGATCCGCTGCACGAACGGGCCGGCACGAAAAACCTCATTCACATGCAAGGCGAATTGCTGTCGGCATGGTGCACGGCGTGCGATGCGCGACAGGCATGGGACGCCAACATGCACGCCGCCAGCCCGTGCGCGGCGTGCGCAAAAACCGGCACAGTGAGACCAGACATCGTCTGGTTCGGCGAGATGCCCTATCACATGCAGCGCATCGAAGATGCGTTGGCTGCCGCCGATCTGTTCGTCTCCATCGGCACATCCGGCAACGTCTATCCAGCGGCAGGCTTCGTCGCGGGTGCACGCCGCGCGGGCGCGCACACCATCGAGATCAATCTTGAGCCGAGCGAAGGCGCGTCGTATTTCCATGAGCGCCGGCATGGCCCGGCCGGCATGTTGGTACCGGAGTTCGTCGACCAGGTGCTAGGGTCGTTCCGATTTTAGTTGAATCGCGGAACGACCCTAACTCTTTGTTTTGTCGTGCTTCTTATCGGAAAACCGCTCACACTTTATCCGGAAGCACTCTAGCGCGTTCAGCGTTCTCGGATGATCAGCGATAACAGGCGATGATGCCGAGGAAATCGTCGGCCTTGAGACTCGCGCCGCCGACCAGCGCGCCGTCGACGTTGGGCACCGCCATCAGTTCGGCAGCATTCGACGGTTTCACCGAGCCACCGTACAGCAGCCGCATGGCACGGCCGGCGTCGCCGAAGCGGGCTGACAACTGCGCCCTGAGGCTTGCATGAACTTCCGCGACGTCGACAGCGGTCGGCGTCAGTCCGGTGCCGATCGCCCACACCGGTTCGTAGGCGACCACCGTGTTGGCGGGATTGGCGCCCTCCGGCAGTGAACCGGAGAGCTGGCCGACGACAACAGTCAACGTCTGCCCGGCTTTGCGTTGTTCAATGGTTTCGCCGACGCAGACGATGGCGATTAGGCCGGCGCGATGACACGCCAGTGCCTTGCCGCGCACGATGTCATCGTCTTCCCGGTGGTCGGCGCGCCGTTCGGAGTGACCGACGATAGCGTAGGTGGCTCCGGCATCGGCCAGCATCTCGGCAGATACATCGCCGGTGTGCGCGCCCGACGGCTTGGCGTGGGTATCCTGGCCGCCGACCGCGACCATCGAGCCTGCGACCTGCATTGCCATGGCCGCCAGCATCGGCACCGGCGGGCAGATCAGCACATCGCAGCGGGGCGGTGCCACCTGTAGCGAGGCAGCCAGCTTGGTCACCTCACCCAACGAGGCAGCCAGCCCGTTCATTTTCCAGTTACCGGCGACAAGGGGACGTGGCGTGGTCGTGGTCATGAGGCTGATATCCGTCACGGTATGAGACAAGCGTCGTGAGTGCTTGATCACACCACGCCCTTAGCCGTCAACCGAGCTGTGCGGACGTGCGGCGATCGTGGCTACTGGGCAGGATGAGGTTTGGCGGCTGCTGCCCGCCACCACCACCCGAAAAGGCACCGCTGGCACGGCAGAGGCCTGGGCCGATTTGCAGACCGACCCGCGCCAGTGGACATATCGCACATTCGCAATTCGGCCGTGTTTGCGGCGTCGCTGCACCACATTGGAGGCGTACGCCGTTTTGCGCCAAGACTTGTGCCGCCGTCGGCCAAGCCCTCACCGGCGACAGCCAGGCAGCCATTTGAGACCCCATGATCCACTTGATCCGATGGCTGAGCCGGGCCTGCGAGTTGATCCTCGCGCTGCCGCTTTACGTGGTGCGGGTGCTGGCGGGTTCGATCGTGTTCAATCCGCGGCTCGGCCCGCTGCGGCATGTGGCGACATTCGCCATCGGCTACACGATGTTCGCGCTGTTGCTGGTGTATGTGATGGCGCCGTTGCGCGGCCTGATCGGGCATCAGACGGCAGGACGGCAATTGCAGTATGCGGCCGAGCGCTGGCTGGCGACGGCGGTCTATGACCAGAGCGGCGCGTTCGTCGGCACGTTCGACCCACGGCTGGATAGCCGCCGCGACGTCAATTACACCGAACAGGCCATCGAAATGGGCGACTACGTCGCCAATCCCGATCACAAGTCCATCCCCGTGCGGGACGTGCCGGACGGCTACTGGCAATGCCTGACCTATCACGAGGACCGTTACCTTGGCGGCTGGCTCAATCCCTTTGGCATCGACCTCTATGGCGTGCTGAAGATTCCCTATACGTCGGTGGTGCGCAGCCTCAAGACGCACCGGCCGGTGCTGGGCGTCGGTGGCTCAACCCTGCCGATGCAATTCGCGCGCGTGGTCTACAACACGCCGCCCTCGTCGAGCGAAGGCTCGATGGCCAAACTCGGCCGCAAGTTGCGCGAGTGGTGGCTGGCACCCGTAATCTATCATGAACTGACACAGGGCGGCGACATCACGCCGCTGAAACAGTGGGCGGCCAACCACATCTGGCTGGCGCAACGCACAGGCGGCCAACCGCTGCACGGCGTCGAGGTGACCAGCCGCATCGTGTTCGGCAAGGGCGCGGACGAACTGTCGACCGCCGAGCAGTTCGTGCTGGCGTCGGCCGTCAACAAGCCGATCATTCTGCTGACCGGCTCCGATCAACTCAACGCAGTGCGCATGGACCGCTGGCGCTATATCACCGAGGTGCGCGCACGCACCTGTGCCGAGCGGCTGATCAAGGACCCTTCAGAACAGAGCAAGGTGTTGTTCGAACTGGTGCAGATGGCCGGCGGGCCGCCCGATCCGAAGGTCAAGCCGCGGCTGCAGCAGGCGCTGGAAACCTATGCGCCGGCACTTGCCAAACGCGCGGTCGCCAACCCGATCATCCGCGCCAACGCGTTGTTGCCGGCGGCGCGATTCGGCCTGCGCGAGGAAATGAAGCAGGCCTACGGTTTCGGCTGGCGCGACAGCATTCGTGGCGTGACGACGACGCTGGAGGCGGCCGAAAATCTGGCATTTCACGAGCGCATCAAGGTTGAACTCGCGGCCGTGGACGGGCGCGAGCAAACGCGCATCAACGCTGGCTATACGCTTGATCCGGCCAAAGTTTCAGACGCCCGCAAGCTGCCGCACGTCGTCGTGGTGGCGGCCAACACGCAAGGCGAGATCGTCCGCTATTTCGAGGCCGGCGAAAGTGCTGCGTATTTCGGCTCACCCATGGCACGGGACGGCGCAACAGGTTTTTATGACGCCCGACGCGAGGGCCGCCAGATCGCGTCGACCGGCAAGATGATCGCTGCCATCGGCATCGCCAACGAACACCACGACCAACCCGGCACGTTGTACCAGGATGCGGCGGGCGCGGCCGGCGCGCTGGACACCTGCCAGAAGGGCAACGCGGCGGTGCCACTCGGCCGCCGGGCGGTAGTGGCGTTCGCCTGCTCCCTAAACACGCCGATCGAATGGCGGCTCGCGCAACTCGGCCAGGAACGGGTCCGCAAGTTGATCGACGGCTTCGGCTTCAACATGCCGCCAGCCGATGCGGATGGCAATGGCACGCCACCGTCCACGGCGGCGGTGCGCGGCCTGATCGGCGGCTCGCCACGTCGCGTGCACCACATGGCCGGCGTCATACTCGGCGCGCTGCTGGAACGTGGCAATACGCCGGTGCGCGCGCCGACACTGGTGCACGCGTTCGAATATATCAGCCCCGGCGCGCAAGAGGCGGCGAAAACGGGAGAGGCCGCGATCACGCCCACCTCGATCATCCGATCGGACAGCCACGTGTTGTTAAAAACGCTGTTGTCGGCACCGTTGTGCTACCGGCATGCCGGAGCGCCGTTCGGCACCTTGAAGTCTTTGGCGCAGTGGTGCGCCGATGGGCGGCCCGACCTCCGGCTGCACTTCGCCAAGACCGGCACGTCCGTGACGACAGATCCGAGCGCCACCGTGGACACCTGGACCGCCGGCGGCATTCAGTTCGCCAATGGTGCGGCCTATTCATACGTGGTGATGGTGGGCACGGGATCGGCGCACGAGACGTGGGGCCGCAACATGAATTCCGCGCAGGCCACCGCACCATTGGTGGCGGTGCTGCTCGACGAGTTGCGCGCGCACGCCAAGGCGCATCCGGCGGCAGGCCTGTTGCCGGCGCAGCAGATCAGCGAACAGGTCAAGCCGCCGCA
Source organism: Hyphomicrobiaceae bacterium (assembly GCA_025350265.1). Taxonomy (GTDB): domain Bacteria; phylum Pseudomonadota; class Alphaproteobacteria; order Rhizobiales; family Hyphomicrobiaceae; genus JABFRJ01. The sequence continues at coordinate 5,099 of JANXYD010000439.1, forward strand.
GGCGTCCGCGATGCCAAAAGACCGTGTTGGCCTCGCAACCGACTGGCGGCGCGACGTTTTCAATCGCACCAACTGAGCGGGCGCGTTGGCCCTTGAACTTGCGCAAACTCCGCCTAAGTATCCGCTACCGCTATCACAAATGGGTGAGGCAAAGTGATAGGGCGCACACGGGATCGTGGTTGGTGATCGAAGCATAGAAGCTGTAAATACCGTTCTGCCTTTCGCGCCAATCCTCCGGGATATCGGCGCTGATGGCTTGTGACGGTAGCGGGAACGAACTCGTCGAGGTGACGTTGTTCTCGCATCACCGCCGGTCGTTGTACTACGATCGTTCCGTTTTCAGGCGTCTGAATGGGGGCCTCAATCATGAGCACCGTAAAAGCACTTCCCAGCATTTCCTCCGGCGCAGGCGGCTTGACCCGCTACATGCAGGAAATCCGTAAATTTCCGATGCTGCAGCCGGACGAGGAATACATGCTCGCCAAGCGCTGGCAGCAACACGCCGACGCGCGCGCTGCCGAAAAACTGATCACCTCGCATCTGCGTCTGGTCGGCCGCATCGCCATGGGCTATCGCGGCTATGGCCTGCCGATCGGGGAAGTGATTTCCGAGGGCAATGTCGGACTGATGCAGGCGGTGAAGCGGTTTGAACCGGACAAGGGTTTCCGTTTGGCGACGTACGCCATGTGGTGGATCCGCGCCTCGATCCAGGAATATATCCTGCGCTCGTGGAGCTTGGTTAAGATCGGCACGACGGCCGCGCAGAAGAAGCTGTTCTTCAACCTTAGGCGCATGAAGGGGCAGATCCAGGCCTTGGAAGAAGGCGACCTGAAGCCGGAAAACGTCAAAACGATCGCCACGAAATTGGGCGTCAGCGAAGACGAAGTCGTCAATATGAACCGCCGGCTCAGCGGTGACAGTTCGCTCAATGCGCCGATCAAGGCCGATAGTGAAACCGGCGAGTGGCAGGATTGGCTGGTCGACACGACACCCGACCAGGAAGAGCGTATGGCCGAGCGCGAAGAGCTCGATCATCGGCGCGCATTCTTGTCGTCGGCACTGGCGGGCTTGAACGATCGCGAACGGCGCATCTTCGAGGCGCGCCGCTTGAGCGAGCCGCCAGCGACGCTGGAAGAGCTGTCGGTGGAATTCAAAGTCAGCCGCGAACGCGTACGCCAATTGGAAGTCCGCGCCTTTGAGAAGGTGCAAGATGCCGTGCAGGCGGCAGCGGTTGCTGCGGAGACATTGTCGTTGTCGAAGCGGACGTTGGCGTTGCCGAAGCAGTTGGCGCGCTGAGGGTGACACACCGATTGAGGCCGGCGCGGCGTACGTGCTCGATCTCGACTATTCGATGTCGTTCGATAGGCGCGGCTTTCTTCGCGCGGTTGAAGAGCCGCACGCAGACCACGTGATCGAGACGCGCACACATCCGCTGCAGAGCGATCTGTGCGAGGTCTCGACAAGCGTTCGAAGATACATCGATAAAATTCGCAATCAGACAACAGGGGCTGGTGTGATTACGGGTGCGTCCATTGCTGGAGCTTTCGACGTTCGCATCGGCGAATCTGTCGCCGGCTGCGGTTGCAAGCCCGGGCTTTCTGAAATAGGTTGAAATATCGACGCGTTCGGGCGTATGTCGAGGCGCAATCAGGAAATTAGGAATGCCGGAACGCGCTTTGTCTGCCGCCACAGCGCCTGAGCAAGCTGGATGGCGTCTGGCACGCAAGGCGAACCCTCTCTCGGAGGTGTATCGTTCGATCCGCGTACCGGTGACGGCCGCAGTTGACAGTTCCGCAACCGGCCACTCCGACTCATTCCGAAAATTTGCGGCATTCATGGGGCCGGGATATCTGGTCGCCGTCGGCTATATGGATCCCGGCAACTGGGCGACGGCAATCGCTGGCGGCTCGAAATTCGGCTACGCGCTGCTGTGGGTGGCCGCACTTTCCAATTTGATGGCCATCCTGCTGCAGTCGTTGTGCGCGCGCCTGGCCATCGCCTCCGGCCGCGATCTCGCGCAGGCCTGTCACGATGCCTATCCGATGTGGTTGGCGCGCGTGTTGTGGGTCTTCGCCGAAATCGCCATCATTGCCACCGACATTGCCGAAGTCATCGGCACCGCGATCGGCATCAATCTGCTGTTCGGCATTCCGATCGAAGCCGGCATCGTCATCACGGCGCTCGACGTTTTTATCGTCTTATTGCTGCAGCGATGGGGCTTTCGCTATCTTGAAGCCTTTGTCGTGACCATGCTGGCGATTATCGCGCTGTGTTTCGGCGTGCAGATTTTCCTAGCCCAGCCAGACTGGGGTGCGGCTGCGCGCGGACTGCTGCCAACGGCTGAGATCTGGCGCGATCGCGATATGCTGTTCCTGGGCCTCGGCATCCTCGGCGCGACGGTCATGCCGCATAACCTCTACCTGCATTCGGCAATCGTGCAGACGCGCGCTTATGGCCGCAGCGACACTGAAAAGTCGGAGGCCCTGCGGTTCGCGACGATCGATTCGACGATCGCGCTGATGCTAGCATTTTTGATCAATGCGGCGTTGCTGATCTTGGCTGCGGCCAGCTACAATCGCAGTGGCCACACCGGCGTTACCGAACTTGCCGATGCGCATGCGTTGCTCGCACCCTTGCTCGGTTCGCACCTCGCACCGACCTTGTTCGGCGTCGCGCTGTTGTGCTGCGGCCTGAATTCGACAGTGACCGCCACCATGGCGGGCCAGATCGTCATGGAGGGGTTTATCAATTGGCGGGTCGCGCCGTGGCTGCGCCGTCTGGTGACGCGTGGATTGGCTGTGATACCGGCGGCACTGCTCAGCGTCATCTATGGCCGCGGAGCGACGGGGCCATTGTTGCTGGCGTCGCAGGTCGTACTCGCATTACAACTGCCGTTTGCCGTGCTGCCGCTCATCCACATGACCGCAAGTCGCGCCAAGATGGGCCATCTCGTCGCCCCTCGCGCGCTCACCGGGGCAGCCGTTGTAACGGCGGCAATCATTATCGTCCTCGGCCTCGTCTACCTCAAAGACAGCCTGACATCATGATATAGGACACCCCCGTGATCGTGCCGGAGTCGGTGCGATCTGCGAACACCACAACGAGATCGACACATGCGCACCGATACGCCACCTGAGATCAGGCTGAAGGATTATCGACCCTCGCATTATCTGATTGAGACCGTGCATCTCGATGTCGTCTTGGATGCGACGCGCACGCGGGTCGTTGCGAAGTTGAAGATGCGGACCAATCCAGCCGCCAAGGGCAAAGCGGGTGCCCTCCGCCTCGACGGCGCGATGCTGGAACTGGTCTCTGTCAAGTTGGATGGGGTGGTGCTCGCCCCCAAAGCCTACCGGGTCGACGACGCGTCCTTGACCATCACCCGTGTGCCGGAGAAATTCACCCTCGAAATCACGACGATCTGCAATCCGGAGGCCAACACCGCATTGTCCGGTCTTTATCGCTCGCGCGGGATCTGGTGCACACAATGCGAAGCCGAAGGCTTCCGGCGCATCACGTATTACCTTGACCGGCCCGACGTCCTTGCCCGTTTCACCACGCGCATCGAGGCCGACGTGGACGCAGCCCCTGTGCTCCTCTCCAATGGCAACCGACGCGAGCGCGGGACCCTGGACGGCGGCAAGCGGCACTATGCCGTATGGATCGACCCGCACCCAAAGCCCGCCTATCTGTTCGCCCTCGTCGGCGGCAATCTCAAGTCGGTCGCCTCGACCTTCAAGACGATGTCCGGCAAGACCGTCGATCTCGGCATCTACGTCGAACCCGGCAAGGAGGGCAATTGCGCCTGGGCGATGGATTGTCTCAAGCGGTCGATGACGTGGGACGAGCAGGCATTCGGCCGCGAGTACGATTTGGACGTCTTCAACATCGTCGCGGTGTCTGATTTCAACATGGGCGCGATGGAGAACAAGGGTCTCAACATCTTCAACGACCGGCTGATTCTGGCGACGCCCGAAACCGCCACCGATGGCGGCTTTCTCGCCATTGAACGCGTGATCGCGCATGAGTATTTCCACAACTGGACCGGCGACCGCATCACCTGCCGCGATTGGTTCCAGCTGTGTCTCAAGGAAGGTTTGACCGTCTATCGGGACCAGGAATTCAGCGCCGATACGCATTCGCGCGCCGTGCAGCGCATCACCAATGTCCGCACTCTCAAGTCAGCGCAATTCCCAGAAGACGCCGGACCGCTGGCGCATCCGGTGCGGCCCGACCACTACATGGAGATCAATAATTTCTATACCACCACGATCTACGAGAAAGGTGCCGAACTCGTTCGGATGCTCGCGACCCTGCTCGGCCCGAAGCTGTTTCGCCGCGGCATGGACCTTTATTTCAAGCGCCACGATGGCGAGGCCGCGACCGTCGAAGACTTCGTCGCCTGCTTTGAAGCGGCCTCCAAGCGCGATCTGTCGCAATTCATGATCTGGTACAGCCAGGCCGGAACGCCGAACTTAGTGTGCACCTTCGAGCACGATGCGAAAACGCAAACCGCTACCCTCCAGGTTGATCAAATACTGCCGGCGACGCCGGGACAACCCAAGAAGCGCCCACTCCTCATGCCGCTCCGCGTCGGCCTGGTCGGCTCCAAGGGTGGCGACATTCCGCTCGTACTCGCAGACGGCAGCGCATGCGATAACGTGCTCGAGTTGACCCGCCGGAGTGAAAAATTCAAGTTCGTCGACATCGTCGAGCGCCCCGTGCCGTCGCTGCTGCGTGGCTTTTCGGCGCCCGTCAATTTGACCCTGGACCTGCCGGACGCAGATCTTGAATTTTTGATTGCGCACGACAGCGATACGTTCAACCGCTGGCAAGCCTCACAAGACTACGCGATGCGCATACTGGTAGGGGCTGTGGCAACATTTCGTGCGGGACTGAAACCGTCAAAACCCACGGGATACATCAACGCGATCGCCAAAGTGATCGTCGACGACGGCCTTGAAACCGCCTATCGCGCGCAGATCCTGGGTTTTCCCGGAATGGGCGACGTGGCGCGGGTGATCGCCAGTGACGTCGATCCCGGTGCTATTCAAAAGGCGAGTTTGTGGCTGCAGAAAATGCTCGGTCTGTCGCTCGCCGACGAGCTGTCGGGGCTCTACAAAAGTTTGGCCACACCTCGGCCCTACGCGCCCGACAAGGCGCAAGTGGGCGCGCGCGCGCTACGTTTGTCAGCGCTCAGTTTGCTCTCGGCACGCAATAGTGCCAGCGATTGGGCAGCGGTTACCGGCCATTTCACTCGCGCCGACAATCTGACAGATGAACTCGGCGCGCTCGGCATTCTCAGGCGCGCGGCGACTGCCGATCGCGAGACGGCATTTGCGAAATTCTACACACGCTGGCACGGCGATCATCTGGTGATCGACAACTGGTTCAGTCTGCAAGCCATGTTGCCTGGGCCCTCGGCGCTGGCGCTAACCCGGCAACTGACCACGCATCCGCTGTTCTCGATGAAGAACCCGAACAAGGTGCGCGCGCTGTTGTTCGCATTCACCGGCAACGCTGCAAATTTTCATCGCCCGGACGGCAAGGGCTACGCGTTCGTTGCCGACAAGGTCATCGAGCTTGATGCGATCAACCCGCAGATTGCGGCACGCATGCTGGGTGCATTCCGCAGTTGGCGAACACTGGAGGCGGGGCGTCGGGCGCTCGCCGAGGGCGCGCTACGGCGGATTGCCAAAACCCCGCAGCTGTCGCGCGACGCCACCGAGATCGTCATCAAGACATTGGCGTAAGCCCGCTCCGAAGCGTCAGGGCTTGGACAGCTCGGGCGTCGGCGGTTGAGGCTGGGCGCGATCACCGGCTTGGGGACGCGCCGCCCCCCGCCAGCGCATGAAGGCTCGCCGTTCGTCGGGCGTCAGCGATCCCGCAAGGTCGGCCAGAAAATCACGCTGCGCCAGGCGCTGAGTGTGCTCGGCCTCGATCAGGAGAGTTTGCGCCGCCAGGAACCGCTCCTTGTCGTAAGGTTCAGCGGTCAATGTCAGCAGCGCTTCGTCGCGCGCGTCACGGATCAGCCGACGGTTTTGATTGAGCGCCTGGCGCTTGCCTGCGGCTTTGCGCCAGATCACCGAAGTTCGATCAGCCGGCAATGTCGCGACATAAGCGGCCAGATTGTGCTGCGCAGCCGGACCTTGAGCCGTTCCCGGCGGACTGACCCCATAGCGAACCAACGCGCTGACGAAACCACCCACGAAAAGTGCGTTCACGGCCAACGACGCCAGCAGCGCCCAGCGTGTCCAGCTTTGACCGGCTACGAGCCTCACCGGCACAGTTGTTTGATCAGCAGGCATTGCGTACGTGATCCTCAATCTTCATCCACGGTTTCGATGTGCAGGTCCATGAGGGCGATCCGTTCCGCCGTCACCGGCGGTGTGATGCCCGTCCAGGCCTCGAAAACGGGGACTGCGCGCGCGCCCATCTGCGTTTGCCCGACGAACACACCGATCGTCAACGATGCCGCGAGCAACATCGCTCCACGCACAAAATCCCCATTGCTACCGAGGCGCACACGCAATGGGGCCGCGACGGAAGCTGCAAACGGCAAGCCACGTCGTCCAGCGCCGCCCATGGAACGGGGTTCAATCGTTGCCGCAACGATGCGATCGGCCAGCGCCGCGATATCCGTCGCCGCCGGTTCGCTCGCCCGGGACAGCAGCGCATCAAACGCGCTGGCATGCGCCAGCAAGCGCCGCGCGTCGCGATCCGCTGCCAGCAACGCCGCCGCACCTGCACGCTCAGCCAACGGCCAGCGGGTCCGATCTGCACCGCACACGTCAAGCAAGTGCTCGAAGTCAACGACGGTCATCTGAGACGAATTTTTATGTGTCATCGCAGTCTCTTTCACAGTCTCGAACCGGACACGGCCTGCCGGCTTCGGCCTTCTCTACTTTGCGCCGCTCATTCAAAGCGATCAGGAAGCAACTGTTGCCAGTCGTCCTTCAGCGCAACTTTCAATGTCCGCCGCGCGCGCGCCAGCAAACTTTCCACCGCCTCATCCGAAATACCCAGGCTCTGTCCGACTTCGATCTGGCTCAAACCCTCGAAGTGAAACAACACCAACGCCGACCGTTGTCTTTCGGGCAGGGCTGAAAGTGCCTGGTGCACCCGGCGCGATAGGTCGCGGGCCTCCAAACCTTCGGTTTGCGCAGGATACGAAAGTTGCTCCGGCACCTCAGCAACGACACTCGTGTTGCGCGAGGCCCGAATGCGATCGATCGCGAGATTGGAAACCACACGCCGCAACCAAGGCTTCAAACCACCCGGCCCCAACTCCAAAGTTGCCGCGTTGCGCCACAGCCGCAACATCGTCTCCTGAGCGATATCTTCCGCTTCCGCGGCATCGCCGAGCATCCGTCGGGCAATGCCGAGAACCGGCCCCAAATGCATGTTCACCAGCGCGCGAAACGCCTCGCGATCCTCACTCGCTGCGGCCGCAAGCAGTAAGTGTTCACTTACAGCAGTTCCGGACGCCGCGAACGGAGTTGGATCGAAAGATTTTGCCATGGGTCGAGCGGACACCTTGCA
>JANXYD010000443.1 GCA_025350265.1 Hyphomicrobiaceae bacterium
GGCGGTGAACGTGGCACCGCCGGTTTTCGCAAGCACCTTGGTGATCGCAGCCGTCAGCGACGTCTTGCCGTGGTCGACGTGGCCGATCGTGCCGATGTTGCAATGCGGCTTGTTACGTTCAAATTTAGCTTTGCCCATGGGCACACCTCGAATGACAGACCGCGCGGGCGGGCTGGGTTGGCTAAGGCTGTCCGTACGACGGACAGTCCAAGGATGCGGCGGAATAGCCGTATTCAGCGCGCTTCGCAAGTGTGGCCTCACTTGTCGTTTGGGCCTCACGCGCGCGTCGCGGATGCGACAGGGCATCCGCTCGCGTTCCGGCCGGGGCGCGCGTCGGCGCGACGGCGATCGCCTACCTGCGGCCAAGCCGCAGGTGGATTTGGCCTGGAGTGGCACGGCAAGTAGCGGACTGGCGTCGCCGCCCGGGCGCGACGAGCGCGTGATGCGCCGCGCGCAGCGAAATTGCGGCGAAGCCGCACGTAGCCGACTGGCGTCGGCCGGTAGGCCGCCCCGGCCGGAGCGCTCTTTCGCGCGTGAGGCCCAACCGTGTCAGCCCCGCTGCGGAACAGGTGCGTGGCCGATGTCGTCTGCGGCGGTGTGGCGGTGATCAGCGGCGAGGTAGGTATAGACGGCGGGCGTGACGAACAGCGTGAACAACGTGCCGATGCTCATGCCGGCGAAGATGACGAGGCCGATGCTGAAGCGGCTGGCGGCGCCAGCACCGGAGGCGATCAGCAACGGCACCATGCCGACGACCATGGCCGCTGTCGTCATCAGGATCGGCCGCAAGCGGACGGAGGCGGCTTTCTCGATGGCCTGTCGCGGCGTCAAGCCTTCGCTTTGCTGCAGTTGGTTGGCGAATTCGACCATCAGAATGCCGTGCTTCGAAATCAGCCCGATGAGCGTGACGAGGCCGACCTGGCTGTAGATGTTGATGGTGCCGAGGCCGAGATTGAGCGGCAGCAATGCGCCGAACAGCGACGTCGGCAAGGCGATCAGAATGATGAGTGGATCGCGGAAGCTTTCGAACTGAGCGGCCAGCACCAAGTAGATGATGAGCAGCGCGAACACGAACGTGACGGCCAGCGTGCCACCCTCCTGGACGAACTGGCGGCTTTCGCCCTGGTAGTCGAAGCCGTAGCCCTGGGGGAACGTCTCGGTGGCGGTCTTTTTCAGAAAATCGATGACGTCGCCGAGCGAGCGGCCGGGGAACGGCACGCCCTGCAAGGTGGCCGAATTCTGCTGCTGGAAGCTGGTGAGCGCGGTCGGTTGCACGGATTGGGACACCGATGCGACGGTCGACAGGGGCACGAGCGTGCCGGAACTGCTGCGCACCTGATAGCGCGTCAACCAATCCCTGGAAATGCGATAATCGCGCGGCACTTGCGGAATGACCTGGTAGCTGCGGCCATAAAGATTGAAGCGGTTGACGTAGTTGCCGCCGAGCAGCGTGGCGAGCGAGCCGCCGATATCCTGCATCGAAATGCCGAGGCGGTTGGCCTTGTCATGATCGATCTTGAATTCGAGCTGCGGCGTGTCGAATTTCAAATCGGTGTCGGTAAAGAGGAACAAGCCGCTGGCGCGCGCGGTATTCTGCAGTTGATCGATGACTTCGGCGAGTTGCTTGAAATCACCCGTCGAGGTGACGACGAACTGCAGCGGCGGGCCGTTCGAGTTGGTCGGCAGCGAAGGCCTGGCGAACGAAAGCACCTGCGCGGTGGCGAGGCCTGCAAGTTTCGGCTGCAGCGACTGCAGAACTTGCTTCTGCGTGCGCTGACGCTGGTCCCACGTTTTCAGCAGCACGCCGGCAAAGCCCTGATGCACGTTGGGGAAACCGTTGATGGCGAACACATGCGCCTTCTCGGGAAGCTCGTTGAATGTCTTGTAGAGTTCGTCAGTGGAACGCTCGAGGTAATCGAGATTGGTGGCCTGAGGCGTCTTGACGATGTTGAAAAGGATGCCCTGGTCTTCTTCGGGGGCCAGTTCCTTTTGCGTGGTGGTGTACATCACGCCGGTGGCCACGACGGCCGCGGCGACGACGATGAGGGACGCCGGCCGATGACCAAGCGTGCGGTGCAGACGGCGCTCGTAGCGTTGGCGCAGGCCATCGAACATGCGGTTGAGCCACAGCACGAAGCGGCCGTCATTCTCGCTCTTCTTGAGAAGTTTCGAGCACATCATGGGCGTCAACGTCAGCGCGACGACGCCGGACACGATAACGGCACCCGCCAGCGTGAAGGCGAATTCGCGGAACAGCGCGCCGGTCAGGCCGGAGACGAAGCCGATCGGCGCGTAGACCGCCGCCAGCGTAATGGTCATCGAGATGACGGGCACGGCGATTTCACGCGCGCCATGCAGCGACGCTTGGACCGGCGTTTCGCCCTCCTCGATGTGGCGCGAGATGTTTTCCACGACGACGATGGCGTCGTCGACGACAAGGCCGATCGCCAGCACCAGTGCCAGCAGCGTCAGCAGATTGATGGAGTAACCCAGTCCCAACAGCATGATC
>JANXYD010000445.1 GCA_025350265.1 Hyphomicrobiaceae bacterium
CAACCAAACGCGCAGTCTACAGCCTTGCATCCGCCTGACTTTGCACGCACGTTATGCTGTGCCAGCGTAGGGGGCGGCACAGCATAGCGCTGCAGCATCCTCCAGATGATTTCTCCCAGACGCACCGAGGGTTTCATGCAAGTCGACGCCGAGAAAGAGCTGCGCGCCGGGCGTTTGGCGCGCATGGTGCGCTGGTACGATCCACGCTTGCTCACGCGCATCGGCTTCAGAACCTTGGTATCGAATGTGTTTGGTCAGTACGCCGACCAGCGCCTGATCCAGGCCGCCACCGATCAGGCCGACGCCAAAGCGCTCAAAGCGCGCTATGACTACCGTGATCCCACTCAATCCGATCCCATGCATCGCGTCGCCCTGGATCAGAACGGTGCCTATTGGATCGACTATGTCGCCGACACCGGCGATGGCTTTGATTCCACCTACACGATGGCCTACCTGCTGGCAATCGAACAGCTGAAGGTGCCTGGCATTGCAGCCCCTCTTCCCGCCGGCGATACGCTGATCATGGGTGGCGACCAATGTTATCCGCAGGCGACGCGCGAGGACTACAAGAAGAAATTGATCACGCCGTTCGGCTGGGCATTCGAAAAATCCAAGCCCGAACGCAAACTGTTCGCCATCCCCGGCAATCACGATTGGTACGACGGTCTGAACGCGTTCGACAGTCTGTTCTGTTCCTCGCGCGATAAGTCGAGCGAGACCAAGGGCAACGCCATTGGCGGCTGGCAGTGCCAGCAGCACCGCAGCTATTGGGCGTTGCGCCTGCCCTACAATTGGTGGATCTGGGGGCCAGATATCCAGTTCTCGAAATATCTCGATGCGGCCCAGATCAACTATTTCGAATTGATCGCCGAGCAGATGGGCCCTGGCGACAACTTGATTATCTGCATCGCCGAACCGGATTGGTTGCTGGCTGAAATGCAGGGCGAGGACGACGAGGAAGAGAACTTCTTCAAGATCACCACGATTGCGCGCAAGCGCGGCGCACGCGTCTGTGCCGTGCTCGCGGGCGATTGGCACCACTACAACCGCTATTTCGCCAACGAGATCGACGTCCATTTCCTGACCGCCGGCGGCGGCGGCGCGTTTCTGCATCCGACCCACGTCTTGAAGGAATCCATTTCCGTTCGCTGGCCGCTGCAGGCCGACGTCGCAGCCTTCGGCCCCGAAAGCGAAGGGGCGCCGCCCGAACCCGTCTGGAAAGCGCAGGACGTCGACATCAAGTTGCGCAAGGATAAACAGGCTACAGCCGCCGCCGTCGCGCGCGAAGTAGGTGAGGCCGTCGGTGGCGTTTTCGATCCCATCGACGAAGCGTTGCACGGCAAGAAGCGGCTGAAGCGCACGCGCATCCTCAAACAGGAGGCTCCCGTCTGCTACCCGAGCAAGGGCTTGAGTCGCGTCATCAGTCTGCGCAACTTGTTCTTCCCGCTCTTCAACCTGCCGTTTGCGCTCGGTGTCGGTGTCATCTACTGGATCATCACCTGGCAGTTCTATTCGGTTGTCGAGCAGCACGACATTTCGGCGGGCAAGATCGACTCCGTCGGCATTTATACCGGCTACGTCGAGACCTTCCGCTACTTCCCGCTGTACGTCCTGCAGGCGAGCCTCGTCTCCATCCCCCTCGTGCTGATGCTTGCTGGGCTCTATGCCGTGCTCGTCTGGTACGTCGACGCGCGCGAGAAGCCAGTTTGGCGTCACTGGTCGGCCAAATTCATCATTGGCACCGTGCACTGGGCGGCGCACGTCACCGCCATGTTTGCGTTGGGCTTCCTGTTCGTGATGCTGAACAACTGGACCTCGCCCTACGTCGAGCGGCAGGTCAACGCCATCTGGCAGACGAAGGGCTCGGAGCTCGGCGTGATTGGCCGCAGCATCAAGGAGGCGCTCGAACCGCTGTCGTCCTCGCGCGCCGAACAACGCGAGCAATACGGCGACAAGTCCAAGCCCGGTGAATTGCGCCGCGCCGCGCCCCCGGCATCGGCCCAGCAACGTCCGGCCGTGCCGCGTGGCGGCCCAGCCGATCCGCTGGTGTCCAAGGGCGTGCGCCAGATTCTCGGCTTCGTGCTCTATCCCTTCCAGGAGATCATCATCGGCGGCATCTTCGGCGGTTTCGTGTGGGGCTTGTACTGGACGCTCTGCAGCATTCTCCTGCGCATGCACGCCGAGGATGCTTTCGCCGCCTTGCGCATCAAGCACTACAAAAACTTCATGCGCCTGCGCTTCGATCGCGAAACCTTGACCATCTTTCCGATCGGCGTCGACAAGATACCGCGTGCAAGCTTTTGGCGGAACCGATCCAAGGCCGACCCGGCGATGCCCCACAATCCGCGCCTCGTCGCCTCCGGCCACATCGATGTGCGCTTGATTGAAAAGCCCATTGTCATCCACCGCCGCAGCGCCATGGACGACGACGCGGCATGATCAGCCACACCCACGCGACGCTGCGGATCGGCGGATGCGTCGAACCTGAAAATGCGCTAATATGCGAACATGAGTTGGGACCCGACAGACGGTGGAAAGCGCCGCACTTATCACCACGGCAACCTCCGCGAAGCATTGATCGAGGCGGCGCTGCAACTCGTTCGCGAGAAGGGTCCGGCAGGCTTCACCATCGCGGAAGCCGCGCGCGCGGCTGGCGTCAGTCCGGCCGCCCCCTACCGTCATTTCCGCGACCGCGACGAGCTGATGGCCGATGTCGCCAAGCGTGGCTTCGACCAGTTCGCGGCGGCCCTCCGCTCGGCCTGGGACCAGGGCCGCCCTAAGCCGCTGCCCGCGCTACACCGCATCGGCGTGGCCTATCTGGCCTTCGCCCGCGATCACACCGCCACCTACACCGCGATGTTTGAATCCGGCCTCCGCTTCGGTGCGTATCCCCAGTTGGCCGCCGCCAGCGACGATGCATTCGGCGTGCTGCGCGGGGCCTGCGAAGCCGTAATTGCAACGCTACCCGCAGCCACCCGTCCACCCTCGTTGATGATGGCGCTGCATATCCGGTCGCTCACCCACGGCATCGCCAGCCTGTTCGGCCGCGGCGACGACAGCCGTCGCCCCGTGCCCATGAAGCCCGAGGAACTGCTTGAGGCGGCGGTACTTATCTACGTCGACGGCCTCGCCTCGGCTCGCTGAACGTCGGCTCATAAAAAATCATCACCCGCTCCTTGACGCCAATCCAACATTGCTTATTTATGTAAATGTGAATTACATTCACATCACCAAATGGAGTTCTCGATGTCTGAGCTCGTAGCGAAGTTGGACGATCTGGGGCAGGCGGCATGGATTGCCGTCATGGTGCTCGGGTTTGTCGTTTTCTGGCCCGTCGGGCTGGCAATTTTGGCATATTTGATATGGAGCGGTAGGATGGGATGCGGTCGCAATGGGGGCTGGAGCTCTCGCTGGGAACGTAAGATGCAGAGGTTCACCGACAAGATGGACCGTTGGGGCGTTCCTCAGTCGGGCGGCGATCGCGCGCGCAGTTACGCGGCCGGTTTCGCCCCAAGCGGCAATCGCGCCTTCGATGACTATCGTGAAATGACCATGAAGCGCCTGGAAGAAGAGTTCGGCGAGTTCAAGTCGTTCCTCGACAAGCTGCGCGAAGCCAAGGACAAGCAGGAATTCGAGCAATTCATGAACGATCGCCGCAATCGTCCGTCCGGCGGCACCAGCGTCGATGTCGGGGGCGGTAACTCACCCACGTCAGGCGGCCAGTTCCGTCCGTGAGGCCAGCCGATCGCGACGCGGCAAACATGAACAGCGGCATCATCTGTCGCTGTTTTTAATCAGATTGACTGACTGCAGCGACGGGACTATCGACCCTGGCATTCCTTATCAGCGTGGTCAGTTGCTTGGAAATGACGCGACCCTCGATCTGGTCGGCCGAATAACCTTCTGATTTCAGAAGTTTTTTTAAGTCTGTGATGGACACGCAAGCGCCTGACTTGGCGAGCTGAAAAGCGCGTTCGATGGAGGTGACATTTTGATCCATGTTACCGTGATAACACATCGTAAAAGATTTGCGCAGCCCATTCGACAGAATTAAATGAATGTCAGAGCAGGTATTTCTTTGGAACCAAATGCGAAGTTGCTTTTGAATACATATTTACTGCGTGGGGGATTTTTATTCGCCATTACGACACATCGCCAAAAACATGCACGATCACCTGCCGCTGGTGCGGCGCGTGGCGATGCTCGAACAGATAGATGCCTTGCCACGTCCCAAGCACCATCCGCCCGTTCGCGATCGGCACCGAAATCGATGTCTGCGTCAACGCCGCTTTGGCGTGCGCCGGCATATCATCGGGTCCTTCGGCCGTGTGCGCGAACAGCGGATCGCCATCCGGCACCATTCGCTTGAAAAACGCCAGCAGATCCCGGCGCACATCGGGGTCTGCATTCTCCTGGATCAATAACGAACACGACGTGTGCCGCACGAATATCGTCGCAAGCCCGATCGAGATACGCGCGCCTGCCACGATGTTTGCGACCTCCCGCGTGATTTCCACGAGCGACTGCCCGCGCGTTGCGATAGTGAGGATGGTCTGGTGATGGGGCATGAAAAGTAACCGGGGCCAGGGATGCAGCGTAATTCAGCAACACAACGCTGAATTGCCAGCGTTGCGACGACGAATAGCTTGTCGCCACAAATTTCACCCCTAGCGTAACAACGTGAGCTGATGGCTGCAAAAAGGATGCGGATCGCAATTCCGAACACTTTCCGGGCTGAAACCAAAAAAAATCGAAATGGTTGGCATCGATATTGTTCTCGTTGGAATTCTGTCGCCTCATGCTACATCGCCGAGCCGTCGCAACAACACATGGGTTGCGTCTTGGTCGGTGAGCGGCAGGAAGCCTAAGGCACAATAGAACGTAGCGGCTCCCGCAGTGTCGGTGCGTAAGCGGACATGGTCGAAGCTCTTCCCGGCACCGCGAACGAGAGCTCCAACCAGATTGCGGCCAACGTTTCGCCCACGACAATCGAGGCTAACGTAAACATGGCGCAATCGACCGCATCTTCCGTCGTTGGCGTAGGGATCGATATTCAGCCCGCCGACGGCGACCAGCTTTTCTGCCATGAATGCGCCGAGCAAAATCTCGCTCTGGCGGTCGAAGCGATTGGTGCCCGTGTGCCAATCGCTGACCAGACGGTCTAAAAACGTAAAACCCTCGCGACGTGCATCACGCGCGAGGGCATCCAATCCATCAACAGGCAATGTGACGGGGATAAATTTGATCCCTGGCCGCACCATCAATTATCCAGAAAGCTCCTGAGTTTCCTTGACCGTGACGGGTGCTTCAGCTTGCGCAACGCCTTGGCTTCAATCTGGCGGATACGCTCGCGCGTGACGCTGAACTGCTGCCCGACTTCTTCCAGCGTATGATCGGTATTCATGCCGATGCCGAAGCGCATGCGCAGAACGCGTTCCTCGCGCGGCGTCAGCGACGCCAGCACGCGCGTCGTTGTTTCGCGCAAGTTGGACTGGATGGCCGCCTCGATCGGCAGCATCGCATTTTTGTCCTCGATGAAATCGCCGAGATGGGAATCCTCCTCGTCGCCAATTGGGGTTTCGAGCGAAATCGGCTCCTTGGCGATCTTCAGCACCTTGCGCACTTTTTCGAGCGGCATGGCCAGCTTTTCGGCGAGCTCCTCCGGCGTCGGCTCGCGGCCGATCTCGTGCAGCATCTGTCGCGACGTGCGCACGATCTTGTTGATTGTCTCGATCATGTGCACGGGAATACGGATCGTCCGCGCCTGATCGGCGATGCTGCGCGTGATCGCCTGCCGGATCCACCACGTCGCATAGGTCGAGAACTTATAACCGCGCCGGTACTCGAACTTATCGACGGCCTTCATCAAGCCGATGTTGCCCTCCTGGATCAAATCAAGGAACTGCAAGCCGCGATTGGTGTATTTCTTGGCAATGGAGATGACGAGACGAAGATTGGCCTCGACCATTTCTTTCTTGGCCTGCCGTGCTTCCCGCTCGCCCTTCTGCACGTGCTTGACGATGCGGCGGAACTCGGGAATTTCCAAGCCCGTCTCGGTCGCCAGCGTATGGATTTCGCCGCGCAGCCGCTCGACCTCGGACCGCTCCTGCTTGATGAAGCTGGCCCAGCCCTTACGGCCGCTTTTTTCCATCCGCTCGACCCAGGTCTGGTCGAGTTCGTTGCCGAAGTATTCGTCGATGAAGTCGGATCGGGCCACGCCGTAGCTGTCGGCGGTGCGCATCAGCCGGCCTTCAAGCTGCACCAGGCGTTTGTTGATGGCGTACAGCTGCTCAACCAGGCTTTCGATACGCGCATTGTTGAGTGACAGTGACTTCACATCGACGATGATTTCGTCGCGAATTTTTTCGTAACCCTTCTGCTGCTGGCGCGAAACCTGTTCGCTCGCGACCTGCATCTCGACGCGCTTGTCCTGCATCTTGCGCAGTTTCTTGTACGTCTGCGCGATGTTGTCGAACGTCTCGAGAACCTTTGGCTTCAGCTCCGCTTCCATCGCCGCGAGCGACATGGCGTTCTCATAATCGTCCTCGTCGTCCGCATCGCCGGCCGGCAGTGGCTCTCCATCCGGCCCAAGCTGGGGCGGAGGTGGCGGTGCGGCCGGCTGTCCGAACTGGCGATGATGGCTGCCGGGCGCGCCGGGGCTGCCTGGTTCGTGCACCTGGATAGGCGCATTCTTGGCCTCGGGACCTTCGTAGGTTGCTTCGAGATCGATGATGTCGCGTAGGAGGATTTTGGCCTCCATCAATTCTTCGCGCCAGATGATGATCGCCTGAAACGTCAACGGGCTTTCGCAGAGCCCGGCGATCATGGCCTCGCGGCCCGCCTCGATCCGTTTCGCAATGGCGATTTCGCCCTCGCGGCTGAGCAATTCAACCGAGCCCATGTCGCGCAGATACATGCGCACCGGATCATCTGTGCGGTCACCTGGCTCGGCCCGCGTTTCAGATTTCGTCGGCAGGCTTTGCGCGGTGACCGCGCGTTCCTCTTCCTCTGCCGGTTCGTCCGTTTCAGCGGGCGCGGCGGCTTCCTCAGCCTCCTCGTTGTCGACCACGGTAATGCCCATGTCCGACAGCATGGACATCACATCTTCGATTTGCTCCGACGACGTCTGCTCCTGCGGCAGCACGGCATTGAGCGCGTCGAACGTCACGTAGCCGCGCACTTTCGCAGCTTTGATCAGCTTTTTTACCGCCGCATCGGAAAGATCGAGAAGCGGAGAATCCTTATCCTGCGCCTCTGCCTCTTTGCCGGCTTGATCGTCATCCTTTGGATTAATCTTGGATGCTGTTCTTGCCGCCGCTTTCGCCATGCCAGTGCGTGCTCCATTCCGTCAGTCGCGGCCATCGCCGCCGATCATACTCTAGCGGCTTTCGCCACAATCTCGGCCCAGAAGCCGACGAAGGCACCGCATGGGTGCCTCGTATAATGTCTTCGCCAAATGCTATACAACAATGTTGCGATACAACCCAACTGTTCAACCGATAAAATGGAGTAGCGATCCCGCGCCGATTTGCCGGGATGCCCTGCTCTATGGCTCGGTGTTACGATTGATCCATATCGATCCGCTGGCCCTGCATGGTTCTGAGTTCGGCAATCCGGCTGGCATTGTCTTCAGTCTGGTCCGCGTGCCAAGCGCGTTCGGCGGCCTCCAGTGCCCGTCCCAACTCACCGTCCCGTCGATGCAAAACAAGCGCATGCAGCCACCCTTGTTCTACCACGCCCGGATCGGCATTGCCTGTAGCGAATCTGTCACCGCCGTGGGTCACGGCCCGCAAAACCTGCTGGGCGACATCATCAACGCCGACCTCCCGCAGTTGGGTGCGTAATTGATCGCTGTCAAGAGGCGGCAGCCCAGAATTAGCCTGTAGCGTCATAATGTCCAGCATGGCCGCTCTCAATGCGATTAACGGCCGGTGCGAAAATTCGATGTTCGCAACCTCCTCGCAGCGCCGCTCGATCAGCCAGGGATGGTTGAGCAGCGTCAACATCAAGATCGCTTCCCGCTGCGGCAGGCCGCCGGTAGGTGCCGAACCCAACCGGCTCTGTCGCAAGCTTTGGCTGGCGGACTGCTTGACGGGGGCACCGAACGGCTGAAACGGGCGGCTGCCCGCGCCGCGCGGCTTGTTGCCTGCAAAATTCGCTGTGCTTTTGAGCTGGTAAGGGGCATGGCGGGCGCCGCCGTTGTCCGCGCGCCGCTGACTGCCCCAGGCCTTGAACAGCCGGTCGCGGACTTCTTTTTGATACTGCGTGCGCACGCTGTTGTCTTCGATGCGTGCGACCAGCGTATTCAGCTGCAAATCCAGTTGCGCTCGGCGTTCCGGCGTCGACCAGTCTCCCGACGCCCATTCCCGGTCCCACAGCACATCGACCAGCGATCGCGTTCGCTTGAGGCATGCTTCCATGGCAGCCGGCCCGTTCTGGCGGATCACGTCGTCTGGATCCAGTCCATCCGGCAGGAACGCAAAGCGAACGCTCACCCCGGGCTTGAGATACGGCATCACCGTCTCGATCGCCCGGAAAGCAGCCTTTTGTCCGGCCGCGTCACCATCGAAGCACAGGATAGGTTCGTCCGCCATCCGCCACAGCAGCCGCACCTGATCATCGGTCAGCGCAGTACCGAGCGGAGCCACCGCTTCGCCAAAGCCACCCTCAGTCAGCGCGACGACGTCCATATAGCCTTCCACCACGATGATCCGCGATCTCGTGTGTGCGAGTGGCCGCGCCCTGGCCGCATTGAACAGCACCGACCCTTTGTGGAACAGCGGCGTCTCCGGTGAATTGAGATATTTTGCGGGCACGTCGGCTTCCAGCGCCCGCCCGCCGAAAGCGATGATCCGACCTTTGGTATCGGCGATCGGAAACATCACGCGCGCGCGAAAACGATCGTACGGCACGGGAATATCGTCGCCGCCGATCAGCATGCCAGAAACCACCATCTCGTCGGCACGAAAGCCGAGGCTCGATAGATGGTCCTTCAGCACGCTCCGCCCCGCCGGCGCAAAGCCGAGCCCGAAGCTGTCGATCGTTTCCAGGCTCAACCCGCGCTTGTCTTCTAAATACCGTCGCGCGGTCGCCCCGCCCGAGCCGCGTAACTGATTGACAAAGAAGGTCTGCGATGCGGCGAGCACCGCATAAAGCCGTGCTCGACTGTCTTCTTCTACCCTAATGCGTTGTGCCAGCTCTGGCGTTCGCGGCTCGAACTTTGGCAGCGGCACGCCGGCTTCAGCAGCCAGCCTTTCGACCGCTTCCGGAAAAGTCAGGCCTTCCGTCGTCATCACAAACTTGAAGATATCCCCGTGCTCACCGCTGGCGAAGCAGTGGTAGAAGCCCTTTTGATCGTTGACGAAGAAAGATGGTGACTTTTCGGTTTTGAATGGCGACAACCCCCGATACTCGCGGCCCGCTTTTTTCAGCGCCACCTTGCGCGACACGACCTGGCTCACAGGCAAACGAGACCTGATGTCGTCCAGTAATGTGGGCGAAAATTTCATATTGGGCGTACGAATGACCTGTGCGTCGGCGATCAACTGCACTGTACGCGATTCGCCGTTCCGTCGCCGTCCAAACCCTGTCGCGCAAGAGGTTGTGCACGTTATCCACAGCCGCCGCATCGCCGGCACGTAAAACCTGCCGGCATGGGAAAAATCTAAGCAGCCCCGGTCAGCGCTAAGTCGACTTTGCGTGCCAGGTCGGCCCGATGCCGGTCGAGCACGCGTGGCGTGGCAGTCGCTCGGACGCGGCCAGCGTAGTCTGGCACAGGCAGTGCAAACCCAATGCCGGCGAGCTTGTGCCCGCCGCGCTCTTTCCAGAAACCGTCATAATCGCGGCTGATCACACTGTCGCTCATGAACCATTCCGCCGCCAGCACATGCGAAGCATTTGACACCGCCTGCACCGTGTTGATGCCAAATGCCTCGGCGATGGCCTGAACACCCACCAGCACCGCATCCTTGGGTCGCAATCCTGATAAGGCACGCGTCGCTTTCACGATGATTTTCTTGTCGCTGCCGGCGGCAAGGCCCTGCAGGCCGCCGATCAGCAGGGTTGGCGCGCCCGCATCGTCACGTCCGAATGAAAATGCCATCCGTGCCAGCGACACGCCGTCGGCCGTGGCGAGCCAGGCGGTCAGCTCGCCCTCCTGCTTCTGCCCGAAAGGCATGGATGAGCCCAGCCATAAGTCAAAGGCACAGTCGCGCGCCTCGAGACGACCGATCGCTACCGGCACGGGACCCAACAGCGTCCGGTGCATGCGCGGTGAAAAATGTTCGCTCGCGAATTGATAGTGCGCAATTAACGCCTCGACGCGTCGACGCACATTGCGTCCCGTGACGCCGTAATTGCGCTGTGGCTTGCGCAGCAGCCGAGCATTTGGCGTCTGCGACTGGTGGTGGTCGTAATGCTTGAGAATGAACGCGATCCAATCCGCCATCGCCATCGGATCACGCAACGTCTTGGTCCAGAATGCGACGGCCGCCGATATTTTCTGCTGCGAGACGATTGCCCGCGCCGCGGTCGACAAAAGTCCCAGGACTTCACCGACGCCACGTGTTTTCCTCACGCCTGACGATGGCGTGGCAATTCCGGAGCGCACGACGCTACAAGATTTACGAATTGGCAAATCCGCCTCAAGGGCCATCGCGCCTGCTGATGTCGGTTGGAAGTCGTCAAACATCGATATCATCACCGTAATGCTGTGCACAGTGGTGTTGCGCCATCCTTGGTGTCGACGCGCGCAACATCACCCTTTTCATCACCTGTAACCGAGTCGTCGCCCGTTGTGTCGGTCTGCAATGTACAAAGATGTTCAATAGTGCTTAAGCCGCAACTCAACCCGCATCACCCGGAGGTGGCGCGGTCGTTCCTGCTATCGCGCCCTGTATCACTATCGGGCGGCCAAAACCTGATCGGCGAGCTTGCCGTTCAGTTCCGACAAATGGTGAAATTTGGCCGAAAACGTGCCCACACCCGCCGTTGCGCTCCGCAGTTCAACGATCAGGTCAGCCATCTCGTTTTCCGGTATATGTGCTTCCACCGTGTCCCAGCCCGGCCAATCGCTGCGCGCGTCGAAGCCTAATATCTGACCGCGCCGCTGGGATATGATCGCGTTCACCCGCGCCGTCGCCTCCGATGGTGCAGCGACACTCACCGCCATGACGGGTTCCAGCAAAATCGGCTGGCATTGTGGCAACCCCTCGCTCATGGCCAGCCGGCCAGCCTGCCGGAACGCCATGTCTGAGCTGTCCACGGCGTGATACGAACCATCCAGCAGCGTCACGGCGACGTCGACCACCGGATAGCCCAGCGGCCCGTTGTGCAGGTAGTCCTTCACCCCGATCTCGACCGATGCAATGAACTGTTTCGGCACCGTGCCGCCGTGAATTTTCTCTCCGAACGTGACCCCGCTTCCGCGCGGCAACGGCTTTATGTCCAGCACCACGTCGCCATATTGGCCGTGCCCGCCCGACTGCTTTTTGTGCCGCCCCCTGATTTCCGTGCCTTTGCGTATCGTCTCCTTGTACGAGACGCGCCGAGGTTTGGTGCGCGCGTCGATCCCGAACTTTCGCTTCAGCCGCTCGATCGTCACCCGCAGGTGCATTTCGCCCTGCCCCCACAGTACCATTTGCTGGCCTGCAACGCCGTGCTCCAGCCGCACCGCCGGGTCTTCCTCGATCAGCTTGGCGATGGCGGCCGATAGTTTCACGTCGTCGTTGCGATTTGCGAGTTCGATCGCCAGTCCGAACACCGGTTCAGGCGGCACTAGCGTTGCCACTTGTCGCATCGCACTTTTGCCAGCGCCGATCGTCTCACCCGTTACGATGCTGTCTAGCCGCGCCAACCCGACGGTCTCCCCCGCGATCGCCACGCCGCGTTTGTGCTGTTGTTCGCCCAACAACGACACGACCCCGGCGACGCGTTGCTCGGCATCCACGCCCCTTACGATCGTGCCTTCGCCGATGCTGCCCGCAAGTATGCGCGCGACGCTTACTTTTCCGCCGTGCGCCGAATGCAACGTTTTGACGATCTGCGCCGCGCTGGTGGCGTCTTGCAGGCCGAGCCGTTGCCGTGCCAGCTCCACGAACGGTGCTTCGTGCCGCAGCACTTTCAGCAGCCTGACGATGCCGTTGCCGTTGAGGGCCGAGCCCAGCAGCACCGGGCAGATCAGCCCGTCGGCCAATTCGCGCGCCAGATCGTCGAAGACCTGTTCACGCTGCGGCGGCAGGTCGTTGAGCAGTTGTTCCATCAGCGCGTCGTCAAAATCGGCGATCCGCTCCAGCATCTGGAACCGTGCCTCGGCTTCCCGCGCGCGCATCGTTTCCGGCAGCTCCATGCTTTCTGACGGCGCGTTCGTGCGGTAGTTGAAAGCGCGCTGCAATGCCAGATCAATGAACCCGGTGGCGACGCCGTCGGTCCAGATCGGCACCTGCCGCAGTATCAGGGGCCGCGTACTGGCCGGCTGCAACATCGGCAGGATTTCCCTCACCGGCGTGGCGAAGCTATCGATCTTGTTTAAGAATAAGACGTGCGGGATCTTCTGCTCGGCGAGCGACTTCAAGATCATCTGCAGCGCTGGAACGCGCCGCGGGTCGGGATCGCACACCACCACGGCCAGATCGACAGCCGGTAGTGCCGCCATGCTCTCGGCCTGAAACTCGATCGAGCCGGGCAGGTCGAGGAATGTAAAATGATCGCCCAGATAGTCGCAGTCTGCGATATTCATTTCCACGCTCATGGAGTGGCCGCGCGCCTCCGGACTGGTGTCGCCGACCGCCGATTTCGCCTCGACTGATCCACCTCGTTTGATGGCACCGCTACGTACCAGGAGTGCTTCCAGCAGAGTGGTTTTTCCAGCCAGGAAGGGGCCTACCAATGCGACGCAGCGCGCGCTGCGCCGCTGCGCGGGCTTGTCGATCCCGCTTGTTGTTTCCGATGCGCCCGGTTTCCGCGCCGGTTCAGCGACTGCTCGGCCCGGCCGGCCGTTGACTCTGTCTCCCATGACATGCTCCTGACTGGCTCAGGCACTGCGGGTGAATTAGAGCTTCGGGCAACACGACGCCTGCTCGGCGCGCCCGCGCCTGAGCAAAGGGCGCGAAGGCTCAAATCTGGACCCGTTATGCGAGCGAAACAAGCACAATTAGCGAAGCCAGCCGTGCCATGCCGGCGCAATTGCCGCACCGAAACGCCGTCGAACAAACCCGATGATTCAACTGAATCACATCATGCGACGCGCACAAGGCATTGTTATAGCTGTATTTTCGAGATAACGCATTTATTTTGAGATTGCTTGGTTTGAGCAGTTGACGCCAGAAGTAGGGGCGTATAGTTTGCGCTAACTCTCACGGTAGGTCGTAGGGACTTTCCGGCGCGGGCATGCACGACCCGAACATTTGATTGTTCACCTGTCAGCACGCTTGCATAGCCGCCCTAAACGCTGTCGCCGGTTGTAGCAGAGCAGAATTTGGAACTATGACCGTTGCGTTCTGCGCGATGGTCCTCTGGTTGATGGGCTGAGGGGTCAGGAAAACTGACCGCTCGGCCTTCATGGTTTATCGCTTGCCCCTGCTGTTTGACGGCAACGGGCGAGCTAGCAGCGGAATTGGTCGAATGCCGACAATCCAGCAATTGATCCGCAAGGCGCGCACGCCGAAGATCTACCGCGAGAAATCGCGTCATATGCAAGCGTGCCCGCAAAAACGCGGCGTCTGCACGCGCGTTTACACCACGACCCCAAAGAAGCCGAACTCGGCGCTCCGCAAGGTGGCCAAGATCCGGTTGACCAACGGCTTCGAGGTCATCGGCTACATCCCCGGTGAAGGTCACAATTTGCAAGAGCATTCGGTGGTCATGATCCGCGGCGGTCGCGTCAAGGATCTTCCCGGCGTTCGCTACCACATCATTCGCGGCGTGCTCGATACGCAAGGTGTGGCCGCACGTCGTCAGCGTCGGTCCAAATATGGCGCGAAACGTCCGAAATAACCCCGGTTCGATTTCGCTTTACGGCTTTCGGTTTCAAAGGAACTCACCATGTCACGTCGGCATGCTGCAACAAAACGCGTCGTCAATCCGGACCCGAAGTTCGGTGACCTCGTGTTGTCCAAATTCATGAACAGCATCATGTATCAGGGCAAGAAGTCGGTCGCTGAATCCATCGTCTATGGCGCACTCGATCGCGTCCAGACCAAGGGCAAAGGCGACCCGCTTCAGATGTTCCACACTGCGCTCGAGAATGTCGCGCCGGCCGTCGAGGTGCGCTCTCGGCGCGTTGGTGGTGCTACATATCAGGTTCCGGTCGACGTGCGAACTGACCGCCGCCAAGCGCTTGCGATCCGTTGGATCATCATCGCCGCTCGTGCACGCAACGAAAATACCATGGAAGAGCGCCTGTCGGCTGAGCTGCTCGATGCAGCAAACAACCGCGGAACGGCCGTCAAGAAGCGTGAAGACACGCACAAGATGGCCGAAGCCAACCGCGCGTTCTCCCACTACCGCTGGTAACACCTCGGCGGCCATGCAGGCAACCTGAGCGCAGCACTGCGCGGTTGCTGAGTGATGGTGACCGAGGCGCAACTGAAGAGATTTCGAGGCACCGCAATGGCCCGCCAATACGACATCAAAGACTATCGCAACTTCGGCATCATGGCTCACATTGATGCTGGCAAAACCACGACCACCGAGCGCATTCTCTATTACACCGGCAAGTCCTACAAGATCGGTGAAGTCCACGACGGTGCCGCCACCATGGACTTCATGGATCAGGAAGCCGAGCGCGGCATCACGATTACCTCAGCTGCCACCACTTGCTTCTGGCTCGGTCGCGACGGCAAGAAGCGCCGGTTGAACATCATCGACACGCCAGGCCACGTCGACTTCACGATCGAAGTCGAGCGCAGCTTGCGCGTTCTCGATGGCGCTGTGTGCGTGCTCGATTCCAACCAGGGTGTTGAACCACAGACCGAAACCGTCTGGCGTCAAGGCGACAAGTACAACGTTCCGCGCATCATCTTCTCCAACAAGATGGACAAGACTGGCGCTGATTTCTACATGTGCCTCGCCGACATCAAAGACAAGTTGGGTGCCAAAGCGGTGCCGATCCAGCTGCCCATCGGTGCGGAAGCGGATTTCAAAGGCGTCATCGATCTGATCGAGATGAATTCGGTCACCTGGGATGGCGACGGCAAGGATGCGAAGATGGTCATCGGCCCGATTCCGGCCGACTTGCTCGACAAAGCTAACGAATATCGCGCATTGATGATCGAAGCCGCCGTCGATATGGACGACGATGTTATGGCTGCCTATCTCGATGGCAAGGAACCAGACGTTGACACGATCCGCCGACTGATCCGCAAGGCGACCGTGTCGCGCGCTTTCTATCCGATGATGTGCGGCTCGGCCTTCAAGAATAAGGGCGTTCAGACCCTGCTCGATGCCGTCGTCGACTTCCTGCCCTCGCCGCTCGATCGCGAAGCCTACACCGGCGTCGATCCCAAGAACGATCAGCCGATCCTGCGCCGCCCGGACGATAGCGAGCCGTTGTCCATGATCGCTTTCAAGATCATGAGCTTCGAGCACGTCGGTTCGATCACCTTCTGCCGTATCTATTCGGGGAAGATTGAGCAGGGCATGGCCCTCGCCAACACCACACGCGACAAAAAAGAGCGCGCCGGCCGCATGTATCTGATGCACGCCGCTGACCGCGAAGAAATCAAGGAGGCTTTCACCGGC
Source organism: Hyphomicrobiaceae bacterium (assembly GCA_025350265.1). GTDB lineage: Bacteria > Pseudomonadota > Alphaproteobacteria > Rhizobiales > Hyphomicrobiaceae > JABFRJ01. The sequence goes on from JANXYD010000445.1 coordinate 15,739, forward strand.
GACATCGTCGCGCTGCAAGGCCTCAAGGATACCCGCACCGGCGAAACCCTCTGCGATCCTCAGAAGCCGGTCATTCTTGAAAAGATGGACTTCCCCGAACCTGTCATCGAAATGAAGATCGAGCCCAAGACCAAGGGCGATCAGGAAAAGATGGCGCTGGCTCTTTACACGCTGGCGCTCGAAGATCCGTCCTTCCGAGTCGCCGTCGATCCTGAGTCGGGTGAGACGCGCATCAAGGGCATGGGCGAATTGCATCTCGACATCAAGGTCGACATCCTCAAGCGCACGTATGGCGTCGAGTGCACGCCGGGAGCGCCCGAAGTCGCCTATCGCGAATCTCTCGCCCGTGCCACGGAAGTCGACTACACCCACAAGAAGCAGACCGGCGGTACCGGCCAGTTTGCCCGCGTCAAGATGCGCCTTGAGCCAAACGAGATCGGCAAGGGCAACGAGTTCATCGCCAAGATCGTCGGCGGCACCATTCCCAAGGAATTTCTGCCCGGCGTCGAAAAGGGCGTCGAGTCGGTGTGGGTCAACGGCGTGTTGATCGGCTTCCCGCTGGTCGACATGAAGGTGACGTTGCACGACGGTGCGTTCCACGAGGTCGACTCGTCGGCCATCGCCTTCGAAATCGCCTCACGTCAGGCGATGCGCGAAGGGTGTGAAAAAGGCGGCATCAAGATTCTCGAACCCGTCATGGACGTTGAAGTCGTGACGCCTGGCGATTTCGTCGGTGGGATCATCGGCGACATCAACTCGCGTCGCGGCCAGATCCGCACGCAGGAAATGCGCGGCAACGCCACGGTCATTCGTGCCAACGTGCCGCTGGCCAACATGTTCGGCTACGTCAGCCAGTTGCGCTCGCAATCAACCGGACGCGCGTCTTACACGATGCAGTTCGCCCACTACGCAGAAGTTCCGCGCAACGTCGCCGACGAAGTGCGCAAGAAATACGCCTGAGCATAGCTTTCGAAAGCCAGCAGCGGACGGGTCGTCGGCCGCGCGGTATGACAGATACGATTTGGTAAGGAGCGCCTCCCATGGGCAAAGCTAAATTTGAACGTAACAAGCCGCATTGCAACATCGGCACGATCGGCCACGTCGACCACGGCAAGACGTCGCTGACGGCTGCGATCACCAAGGTGCTTGCGAAAACCGGCGGTGCCACGTTCACCGCC
>JANXYD010000464.1 GCA_025350265.1 Hyphomicrobiaceae bacterium
TCCAGGCTCCACAAGTCCAGGCTTGGCAGGTGCGGCAATCCAGGCGACACTCATCACATCGAGACCTCTGGACAGGTTGGTTAGCGCATGCGGTTGACTGTTCGACTGATCGCGCTGCTTGTGATTATCGCAGCCGCCTACGTCGTGTGGGCTTGGCGGTCGCCGATGCAGGGCGTCGCAGCGCCGGCCAAATCGACCTTCGACGTCGCGCAGTTACGTCACGGCTCTGAACTGGCTGCGATCGGAAACTGTGTGCAGTGCCACACCGCGCCACAAGGCAAACCCTACGCGGGCGGACGCGCCGTGCCGACCCCCTTCGGCATTGTCTGGGGGCCCAACATTACGCCGGATCCTGACACCGGGATTGGCCTCTATTCCAAGCAAGCCTTCTTGCGCGCGATGCGTGATGGCGTCGATCGACAGGGCCGCCACCTTTACCCGGCTTTCCCGTACGATCACATGGTCAAGGCATCAGCCAACGATATCGAGGCCGTGTGGGCGTTCATGATCACCCGCGAACCGGTCCGGCAAATCAATCAGACGACACGCCTCGCCTTCCCGCTCGATCAACGCATCCTGCTGGCGGGATGGAAGGCAATGTTCTTCAACCGGCAAGCTTTCACGCCTGATCCCGGCCATGACGCCGCGTGGAACCGTGGTGCCTACCTGGTCGAGGGCTTGGCGCACTGCGGTGCCTGCCACACGCCGCGCAACATCTTCGGTGCCGAGACAAAGAGCGCGGCCTATGCGGGCGGTCAGGTTGAAGGATGGACTGCACCCGCGCTGAATTCAAGTTCGCCGGCAGCGGTGCCGTGGACGACGGCTCGGATCGAAACCTATTTGCGCCTCGGTCGCGATGATCTGCACGGCGCCGCTGCCGGTCCCATGAACGAGGTCACGCATGCGCTGGCGGGCGTGGTTGCGGCCGATGTCGCAGCCATCGCGACCTACGTCGCCGATATCGCCGGCAATGCCACGCCTGAACGTGCGGCCGTGGCGGCTAAGGCCGTTGCCTCCAGCCGTTCTGGTGCTGCACCCGTTTCAGCATCGGACCCTGGCTCAGCCGTCTATGCCGGGGCCTGCGCTCAATGTCATGGCGACGCCGCGCGCGCACCCACCAACCCGGCTGTCAATCTGGCACTGTCATCGGCGGTTCGCGCCGCCGATGAGACGAATTTCGTCAATGTCGTCCACGGCGGCATCCGTCAGCCGGATGGCCTGGGCGGACCTTACATGCCGGGCTTCGCTGACATTCTGACACCAGCGCAGGTACGCGACCTCGCCAGCCATGTTCGGAACACATACGCAGGTAAACCCGACTGGACAGGCGTTGCGGACGCATGGCGGCGACAGTCCGCGATCAAATAGGAGCAGCCATGGTCAAGCTGAATATCAACGGCCAGATTCACGATGTCGCCTCGGAGCCTGACACGCCCTTGTTGTACGCGCTGCGCGAGGATTTGGCGCTCAACGGTGCCAAGTATGGCTGCGGCGTCGGCCAGTGCGGCGCATGCACAGTGCTGCTCGATGGCAAGCCCGTATTTTCCTGTCTCGTGCCGATCTCTGTCGTCGACGGACGCGCCGTAACCACGCTCGAAGGCTTGGGGTCTGCCGACAAGCCGTCACCGGTCCAGCGCGCGTTCATCGAACTGCAGGCCGCGCAGTGCGGCTACTGCATTCCCGGCATGATGGTGCGCGCCGAAGCGCTGTTGCAGCGTCTGCCATCACCGACCACCGCCGAGATCCGCGCACACCTGCAGCCGAACTTGTGCCGCTGTGGCACGCACATGCGCATCGTTGCCGCCGTGCAGCGCGCTGCTGAATTGTCGAAGTCGACAGCACCGCAGAAAATTTAGGGAGCATCGCATGTCTCAGAAGCTTCCAGATGCAAATCTCACGCGGCGCGCACTTCTGACGACGGGTGGCGCATTGGTGGTGAGCTTCTCGCTGCTGCCGTCGCTGGGGTTGGCGCAGGCACCTCCCGCCGATACTGTCAGCCCGCAGCCAAGCCCACCACAGCCGTTGCCCGGCAGTCTCAAAACGTCGCCGATGCTCGATGCGTGGCTGCGCATCGGTGCCGACGGCAGCGTCACCTTGTTCACCGGCAAGTCGGAGTTGGGCCAGGGTATCCGCACGGCTTTGACGCAGATCGCGGCGGAACAGTTGGGTCTCGCATTTGCGGCCGTGAAACTGATCACCTCAGACACGCAGCAAACGCCGAACGAGGGTTACACCTCCGGCAGTCAATCAATGTCGGACAGCGGCACGGCCATCATGCATGCGACGGCGCAGGCGCGGGAGATCTTGATCAACCTCGCTGCCGAAAAATGGGGCACCGCTGCGGACGGGCTGCAAGCCAAGGACGGCTCCGTCGCAGCGCCGGACGGCCGCAAGCTCGGCTTCGGCGAGTTGGTCGCCGGTCAGACGCTGTCGGTGCGCGCCGGGTCCACCTCGAAGTTGAAGATGCCTCAGACCTTCGCGATTGTCGGAAAGTCGGTCCCGCGCGTCGATATTCCCGGCAAACTTACTGCGGCGCCCAGCTTCATCCAGGACATGCGTCCGGCAGGCATGCTACATGCCCGCGTCGTGCGCCCGCCGAGCCCGGCTGCCAAGTTGCTCCGCATCGCCACGTCGGCGGTCGAAACTCTGCCCGGCGTCAAGAAAGTGATCGTCGACGGTCGCTTCCTCGCTGTCGTTGCCGACCGCGAATTCCGCGCCATCAAGGCCATGGAGGCCTTGGCAGCTGCCGCCGAATGGAGCGAGAGCCCGTCGCTGCCGAAGCAGTCGGAAATCTTCGACGTGCTTAAGTCGCTGCCCAACAAGGTCTACACGATCCGTGACGACAAAGGCCCCGCCGGTGCCGTGACGAAGTCGTTGGAAGCGGCGTATTCCCGCCCCTATCAGATGCACGCGTCGATCGGTCCGTCGTGTGCCCTCGCGCAGTTCAGCGATGGCCAGATGACGGTGTGGTCGCACGCTCAGGGCATGTTCCCGTTGCGACAGGCAATCGCCGAACTGCTCACCCTGCCGGAGGACAAAGTCCGCTGCATTCATGTCGAGGGTTCCGGTTGTTACGGCCACAACGGCGCCGACGATGCGGCAGCCGACGCGGCACTGATCGCGATCGGCGTGCCGGGCGTGCCGATCCGGCTCCAATGGATGCGCGAGCAAGAGCACGCTTGGGAGCCTTACGGGCCAGCCATGGCGATGCGCGTGAAGGCCGACCTCGACGGCGACGGCCGCATCGCCACCTGGGATTACAGCGTCTGGACCAATACGCACTCGACGCGTCCGGGCGGTGCCGGCTCGACTTTGGCAGGACAACTCAAGGCCCAGGCGTTCGCGATACCCGCCCCGCAGATCATTCCGCAACCGGCCGGCGGCGGCGACCGCAATATCATCCCGCTCTACAAGATCCCCAACGTCCACCTCGACCACAATTTCATCCCGGAAATGCCACTGCGTGTGTCAGCGCTGCGCGGCCTCGGTGCCTACGCCAATGTGTTCGCCATCGAAAGCTTCATGGATGAACTGGCTGTCGCGGCAAACGCCGATCCAGTCGCGTTCCGGCTCAAGCATCTAGAAGATCCCCGCGCGCGCGACGTCGTCAGTCTGGCCGCCGAGAAATTCGGCTGGCAGGCCGCAGCAAAACTTGGCCCCGGACGCGGCCACGGTTTCGGTTTCGCGAAATACAAGAACATCGCCGCCTATTGCGCCGTTGCTATCGAGTTGGAGGTCGAGCGCGAAACCGGCCACATTCGCCTTCTGCGCGCCGTCGCAGCGTCCGACAGCGGCCAGGCCGTCAATCCCGATGGCATCCGAAACCAGATCGGCGGCGGCATCGTGCAGTCGGCAAGCTGGACATTGCACGAGGCGGTCGCCTTCGACACCACGCGCATTCTCTCGCGCGATTGGAGCAGCTATCCTATCCTGCACTTTGCAGAATTGTTCGAGACCGTCGACGTGCACGTCATCGATCGGCCCGGTATGCCTTTCCTCGGAACCGGTGAGGCCAGCCAAGGGCCGACGGGCGCTGCCATCGCCAACGCCATTTGCAGCGCAACCGGTGTGCGTATCCGCGACCTGCCGCTGAATGCCGCCCGGATCAAACAAGCGATCGGCGTCTGATTATAGATCTGCATCGCTCATCGACACGGGCGCGACATCAGTTCAAGTTCGGCCGCCGTCGACGACATAATGCTGGCTGGTGATGGCGCCAGCTTCATCGGATGCGAGGAACAGCACCACGCGCGCAATGTCGCTGGCATCCAGATCGCGCTTGAGGCACTGCTTGTCGATCAGCGCGGCATGGTTCTCGTCCGTGAGCCAGAGTTGACGTCGGCGCGCGGGTGACAAAAAAATTACGAGCGTCCGTCTTGATGTCGGAGTCTATTTCGGCGATCACCCGGTGCCGGTCGGGTCATAGTGGTCAGACTAGGTTTGCATGAAATGGTTGTGCACGGATGTTTCCTTTTCACGTTTCGCCCTGGCTCGTATGGGCGTTGCTTTCGGCAGCGTTCGCCGCGTTGACGGCGGTGTTTGCCAAAGTCGGCGTCGCCAACGTCAATTCCGACTTTGCCACGTTTTTACGCACGATCGTCATTCTCGCCGTCTTGACGCTCATGCTTGCCGCGCGTGGTTTGTTTCAGCCGCTTGGCAGCATCTCCCCTAAGACGTATGTGTTTCTTGGCCTGTCCGGACTGGCGACCGGCGCGTCCTGGATCTGTTATTTCCGGGCGTTGCAACTGGGCGACGCGGCCCGCGTCGCCCCGGTGGATAAGCTCAGTGTGGTGCTGGTCGCTATCTTCAGCGTGGCGTTTCTCGGCGAGAACCTGTCGCAACGCAATTGGGCCGGCGTCGCGCTGATCCTGGTTGGCGTGATAATGGTGGCGATGAACTGAACCGGCGGCGCAAGTTCGCTCCGGGCCGCTCAGACTTTGTATTGAAGAGTGCAACGACCCTGCTACCGGCTGCGTCGCGCCTCTGAGCGGACAACGTGCAACTCGTCACACCGACGTTTCGCGGCACAAATAGAGGCTCGACGCCGTCATTTCATGCACGGTTTCCCTGCGTTGGTTGAGAATTTTCCGGTTGAACGCAACGACCCCGGTATTGCCTTTGCTGGTCCGCCGTTTCTCAGTGGGCGTCACTGCGACTTCGAGCGTGTCGCCGTGCTTGACCGGCAGCAAAATGCGCCAGTTCTCGACGCCGAGCATAGCGACGATCGTTCCATCATTGAGACCCGACTGGCACAACAAGCCGCCGGCGATTGCGAGCACTAATGGACCATGCGCGATTGGCTCCTTGTAAGGTTGCTGCTTGCAAAACTCCCAGTCGACGTGCGGCGCGTTGAAGTCGCCGGACAGGCAGGCAAAGTTGACGATATCGGTGGATGTAATGGTTCTGCGTGGTGTCAGATATAGTTTTCCGATTTCGAAATCCTCGAAATAAAGCCCTCGTGGCGTGCGTTCAGACATGCTGTTTCCTCCGTTTTCTTTGGGTGTGGGTTACTTTTGACCTGTGAATGGTAACCCCGAATTCCAGATCGGCACATCCGGATGTAAAATGCTTGGCGGCGCGCCGTGGATGCGTGAGAGGTTATGGCACGCGTCAAGGCCGAAGGCCGTATCGGTTTGACAATTCCCGGCGACTTGCGCTGCGAAGCATTCTGTCAAGAACTGGTGGCGAAAGCCGCCACGGGCTTGGGCGGCTTTGATATCATCGCCAACAACGCCGGACGGCAGCAGGCGAACGCGTCGTTTCTTGATATTGCGTCCGAACAATTCGATTGGACGATGAAGACCAATATCTATGCTCCATTTTGGATCATCAAGGTGGCGCAGCCCTATCTCAAACCGGGCGCTGCAATCATCCCGACTGCCTCGGAACAAGCCTACGATCCGTCTGCCGATCTTTATGACTATGCGCAGACAAAAGCCGCAGCCATGAATTACGTCAAATCTCTTGCAAAACAATTGGGCTCCAAGGGCATTCGGGTAAATGCGGTGGCACCAGGTCCAATTTGGACATCACCGCAAGTATCGGGCGGCGCGGCGCAGGAAAAACTTCAGAACTTCGGCGGCCAAACAGTTTTTGGGCGACCTGGTCAACCCGCCGGACTCGGAACAATTTATGTGCAACTTGCGGCCAGTGACGCAAGCTTTGCAACCAGCCAGATTTATGGGTCCGCAGGGGGACAAGGCCAACCGTAGGTATCATAATGAGTGATTGTTCGCGGCGAGTTATGAAAGGCTCGCCGATGGCCGCATCGAAATTAATGCGCGGCTATTTTCTTCGCGTGCGCAAAATTTCGATCTATTCGCGGTGCTGAAGCATACAAAATATTGACCCGTATCCCGTAAATGGCTATCACACGGCATCTTAGATGCCGACTTTAGGCTATGCGGAGAGACAAGTGAAAGAAATTCAATTAGAGAAAATGAGCGTCAGGGAACTGGAAGCGCTTGAAATAGAACTGCAAGACGCTATTGCCGCGCGCAAGTTGGTGGAGAAAGCGGAAATCAAGGAAAAGCTCGCGGCGCTTGCCGAGAAAAACGGCTTTTCGGTCGACGAATTGTTTGGAAAGACGCGTCGCAATGCTGCTGGCACAGTAAAGGTCAAGGTTGCGGCGAAGTATCGCAACCCGCAAAACTCCGCCGAGACGTGGACCGGGCGCGGCCGCATGCCTCTGTGGATCAAGACGCTGACCGATAAAGGCGCCAAGCGCGAAAAGTTTCTGATCAAATGAAAATCCCGCCGAGCGCATGATCGCCCGGCTGTTGCGTACAATTGAAACCTCGGTATTGCCGGGGTTTTTTTGTTGCCATGCAGCGTGTCGGTTTGCCAAGTTGCCAACTCAATCGAGGCCTATCGATCGATCGGAAGGGTCAGCCCTCCCTGGCATTTTCTTCGTCGTTCTTCTCAACGGAAATGCCGCTCTTGATTTTTCCGGAAACGCTCACGCTGGTATCAGGAAGTTGCCCATGGCCCGTCGCTTACACCCGTCCCTTGCCGCGTCGGTTATCGGCCTGGGATTGATTTTGCAGGCCGCAGTAACGCTGGCGCTGGCGCAAGAAATTCCCCTCAAGACCGCGCCGGAACAGCCAACTGCGGCGGGCAAGGCGACAATTCCAGGCCGCGCAGGTGATGCCGCGGGCCGGCCATCGGGTACCGCACAGGTTGCCGCTGCCCCGCGCCAATTGCCACCTGATACGACAACATCGCACACGCTCGAACTTCCGGGACGCACGCTCAAGTTTGCCGCCACCGCCGGGTCGATTCCGCTCACAGCCGACGACGGGCACGTAACCGCCGAACTCGCCTACATTTCCTATCAGCTCGATGGGGCCGATCAGCAAATTCGGCCGGTCACTTTTTTATTCAACGGCGGGCCAGGGTCGGCCTCGGCCTGGGTGCACATCATGGGGTTTGGCCCTTGGCGGTTGCCACTTGAGGGCATGGCGATGTCGCCGTCAGCCTCGCCCACGCTGATCGCTAACGCTGAAACCTGGCTTGATTTCACCGACCTTGTCTTCATCGATCCGGCTGGAACCGGCTTTTCGCGCATCGCCAAATCATTGGACGGCGCAGGCGCAACTGGCGGCGGGGCGGGCGAGGCGAGCCGCAACCAAGGCAGCAGCAGATACTTTTATTCAGTCAACGGCGACGCGGAATCGATCGCCGACATGATTTCGAAATGGCTGCTCAAACATGGTCGTCTCGCATCGCCTAAATTTCTGGTGGGCGAAAGCTATGGCGGCATCCGCGCGCCGAAAGTCACCCATCGTCTGCAGACCCAGAACGGCGTCGGCATGAGCGGCTTGGTGCTGATCTCTCCGGTAATGGATTTCGGGCTGTTCAGAGGCCCCCATCATCACCTCAATACGTACGTCAATTCGCTTCCCTCGATTGCAGCCACCAACCGCGAATCCCACGGTCAGCCTTTCAAATCGCACGACGAACTGGCGGAGGTCGAGGCTTACGCGCGCGGCGACTATTTGATGGATTTGATGCGTGGGCCGCGCGATCAGCAGGCTTTGAACCGCATCGTGAAGCGGGTGGCGCAGTATTCGGGCCTGGCGGAGGATGTCGTGCGGCAATATGGAGGCCGGCTCGATGAATTTATCTACATTCGCGAAGCCAACCGGGTGGCAAGCAGGCAGGCGAGTGGCTACGACGCGACGGTCACCGCCGACGATCCCGACAGCACAGCTTACTTTCCCCGCTGGGACGATCCGTTTACAAGCGGGCTTCTTGCCCCGATGACGGCGGCCATGCTGCAATTGTATCAAAAACTGGGTTGGAAAACCGAGTTGCCCTACAATCTCGCGGCGGCCGACGCATTGCGCGGCTGGCAATGGGGTAATTCCACCAACGGCGTCGAAAGCTTTACACAAATCCAGGCCGCAATGGCGCTGGACCCCCGGTTGCGCCTGCTCGTCACGCACGGAGCCACCGACCTCAGAACTCCTTATCTCGGCAGTGTTCTGCTCCTTGAGCAGTTGCCGTTGTTTGCAGAGCGAACCAGCAATCGTACGACCTTCAAGCTTTTCGCCGGCGGGCATATGCACTATTTGCGCACCCAATCCCGGCAAGACCTGCGCGCCGCCATGAAGGCCATGGTTGATGCAGCAAAGCTCGAATGAAACCTTGCAAGGCAATCCGACGCCCCCTACCCGCTGAGGCTAGTCGTCGCAGGCACGCAGGGTCTGCGGCATTTATGCACTGGCGACTTATTGAACCGACGGCAAGCCTGTACGGCGGCCGCTTCCCGCCTTGTTAATATAAAATCTCAACCGCGTTACAATGATTTAACGCCTCATTTGACAGTTCGGCATTTTAGAAATCTGCACCGGTCTTTGGTCGATTTTTGCGACGCAGCATCGTCTCGGGCCCATGCTTCGCCGAAACGCGGACGGCTTGCAATTTGCTGCAGTTGCACACAGCTATGGACAGAACCGAAGTTTTGTCGCAATTCCAGTGCTCAACGCCTACGAACTTAAACGCCTTATGAAGAGTTAATCGGAGCGACGTGTCGTGCAGCGATACCTCCATTAACGATATACCCCTGTCTCAGTTCTTCTGATCCATCCTCCAGAGTAATAGTCACACACACGGTCCAGCCGTCGAGGCCCGTTTCCATTAGTCGAGAAACCAAGTGCCGAGTACCCTCCCGCAGGTTAACATCCTCGTCGATTTCGACGGTACCATAGTCCCCGGTGATGTAACCGACCATGTGCTGCAATCGTTTGCTGGGCCGCAATGGCTCGTACTCGAAGCCGAATGGCAGTCGGGGCGCATGAATTCGCGCGATTGCCTGGGTGCGCAGGTTGACTTGATCCGCGCCAGCCGCGCTGACATTTTTCGCGCCGTCAATGAGCGCTCGATCGATCCAGATTTTCCCGACTTCGTGCGTATGTGCAAAGCACGGGGCGTGGGTGTGACAGTCGTTTCCGATGGATTTGATCTCGCGATCGAAGCCGTTCTGGAACGCGCCGGGATCGATCTTCCGTATTATGCCAACCACCTTGCGTGGCTTGGAGAAAACCGTTGGCGGTTGGAATTTCCGCACCGCAACCCCGATTGCAAAACGGCTGCAGGCAATTGCAAATGCCGCCGTCTATCGACGGGGCGGACGCACACCGTTGTAATCGGCGATGGCCGTTCAGATTTCTGCGCCGCGTCAAATGCGGATTTCGTTCTCTCTAAAACTAGCCTCACACAGCATTGCCGCGAGAACGGGCTTCGTCATCGACCCTTCAGCGGGTTTGCCGACGTCGTGGCGGGGTTCGAAGACTGGCTGGCGGAAGCGTGCAAGCCAAATTCAACTCATGGTCGGAACTCATTGGGAGGTAGTCGACTTTCCAATGCGTCAAACGGTGTATCCCCCGTCTCCATTTTCCCAGTCAACAGCCGACAATCGGCGCTTTCGAGTTAAATGCGCAACTGCCGATGCCATGATCGGCGTGATTGTCATAACGACGGCTGCGACAATTCAGCCGCTTTGGAAACTGCTGAAAGTTCGGCCCGTAGCTGATTTCAGACTGAAATCAACCTGCAACACAATCTGTTCGTCGGCTTGCCTGCTTCCCCCTTCTAACGCAAGCCGCACGAACAATGTCCTTGAGGATCGTAGGCGTGACAACGACTATTCGCGACCGCAGTTTCTTTCATGCCGGATCCAAGACCGGCTTTCTGCTCATCCATGGATTGACCGGAACGCCGATCGAGTTGCGCTATATTTCCAACGGATTGGCGCGCGCCGGCTTCACAGTCAGCGTGCCGCAGTTGGCCGGACATTGCGGCACGCTCGAAGATCTCAAGGCGACCACTTGGCAGGACTGGTATCAGAGCGCCGAAGATGCGCTCATCGAACTGCGCAAGACCTGCGACCTGGTCATCGTCGGTGGGCTGTCGATGGGCGCGGTGCTGGCGCTACGATTGGCAGCGGAACATCCAGACACCGTCGACGGCGCAACGTTATTCGCGCCAACGTTCCGCTTCGACGGCTGGTGTATGCCCTGGTATGCGCGCCTCTTCGACCTTGTGAACGATAGCTGGAGCGCGGACAAATTCCTGTTCACCGAGCGTGAACCCTACGGGATCAAGAACGTACGCTTCCGCGAATTCGTCATGAACGCCATTCATAGCGATGACAGTTCGCAGGCTGGATTGCCAGGCACGCCGGGCCGTTCATTGCTCCAATTTCGTTATTTGACGAAATCGGTCAACCGTGTGCTCGGCCTCG
>JANXYD010000152.1 GCA_025350265.1 Hyphomicrobiaceae bacterium
CAGGAAAATTGAATGGCCGGCGCGCACCAACCCAATCTTTTGAATGTCGACTGGTCGAAAATTCCGCCTCCGGTCGATGATGGCGCGGCGCGGCATTTGCGAGGCATGCATCTGCCCGACATTACGCTATCGGCGACCCACGGGCCACACGTCTCGCTCGTGCGCCTGCCCGGCCGCACGGTGCTCTACGCGTATCCGCGCACCGGCACGCCGGGTGAAGTTGGTTTGGTCGACGATTGGGATATGATCCCCGGCGCGCGCGGTTGCACGCCGCAATCGTGCGCTTTCCGCGACCACTTTGCCGACTTGAAAACCGCGGGCGCAAGCCACGTCTTCGGTCTCTCGACACAGCCGACCGATTATCAGCGTGAGATGGCACAGCGGCTGCATTTGCCATTCCCGGTATTGTCTGATGCCGCCTTGATGCTAACGCACGCGGCAAAACTTCCCACGATGCAGATAGCCGACACGGTGCTGTTGCGTCGCATGGCATTGATTATCGACGACGGCGTCATATCGCACGTATTCTATCCCGTGTTTCCGCCCGACCGTAACGCCGGCGACGTGTTGCAATGGCTGCAACACAACCGTCGGCGACCCTGAGCGCGCTGTCGGGCGTCAGACGTCGTCTTCTGCAACCGCTTCGGCAGTCGGGTGCTCCGGTTCGGTCGCGCCTTCGTTCTGGTTCTTGACGCGCCGCACGGCGCTCGCGATCGTAAATGGAAACGGATAAGGCACCGGCTCGGCAACGACGGTATCGAAACTTTCAGCGAGCGCCACCCGCGTTTTATGGCCAAGCCGGCGATCGATCGCGACCGATGGCCCGCCGGAAACATCCACCCGTGGCTGATGCAGCGCCTCTTCGAGGTCGAAGCCGAAATCGGCCATCATGCACAGCAACTGAAAGACCGCTGGGATGATCTTGCGCCCGCCGCAGCCACCGATCGCCACCGTGGCACCGCCTCCGGTCATGATCGCCGGCGCGTAGTTGGCGAGCGCCCGCCGCGCCGGCGCGATGCCGTTCGGCCCGCCCATCGGATCAAACCAGTTGATGCCGTTGTTCATGAGAATGCCGGACTTCGGCAGCACCACCTTCGCGCCGAACAGCGACAGCAAGGTTTGCGTCAGCGTCACCATGTTGCCGTCCCGATCGACCACCGAAAGATGCGTCGTGCAGGTCGCGGCCGTCCGTTCGCCGGCATCGCCAAGACGCTTGAAGCGATCGTCCCACGCATGCTTCAGCGCCCCTGCATAGGCGACGAACGACTTGCCATTGGGCTTGCTCTCAGGCCGCCTGCGCGATCGCTGCAACTCGGCGAAGGCAACCGCCAGCGTCGTGCCGCCATTGAGTTCGGGCAGCACATGGATGGTGCGCTCTCCATACGGAATTTCGAGCGGCGCAAATTCCACGCACCGCGCGTGCGCGAGGTCCGTGGCCGCCAACGATCCACCCAGCATCTTGATGTCTGCGGCGATCGATCGGGCGAGCGCGCCCTTGTACATCGCCTCCGCACCGTCCTCCGCGAGCGCCTTCAAGGTGCGCACCAGCGCGTCGAGCGGCAAATGCACAACATCGCCTGCGATGGTCGCAACTGGCGGCTGTGGCGGCAACCCGTCGCGCAGAAAGCGTTGCGCTGCCCCCGCATCCAGGCGGAGATCGGCGGTTGCGGATGCGATCATCAGCATCGTGCTCCAGTCGACAGCGAGCCCCGCCTCGGCATGCGCGATGGCCGGCCCCAGCAAGTCTCGCCATTTTTTGCGTCCGAACATCTTATGCGCGGTGGCCAATCCCAGCGGCTGCGTCGGCGTGCAGACCGCTGTTGCCCCGCTGGTGTTGCGGTTGCCCTCGACCTTAGCCCACCCGAACAGATTGCCGTCGGTGCCGCCTGTCACGCTATAATCGGCCGGGTCGAGCGCCTCAGGTGATACGGCTCCGAAATCCAGGCAGGTGATCGCTCCGCTTTTGCCGTCACGCACCAGCATGGCACCGACGCCACCTATGCCGCTCATCCAGGGCTCGACGACACCCAAGGTCATGGCGGTCGCAACCGCTGCGTCGACCGCGTGGCCGCCGGCCTTCAGGACCCTTGCGCCAGCCTCGGACGCCGCGCGATTTTGCGACACGACGATGCCGTTTTTCGATCGAACCGCAGGCTTGCTGACCTGTCGGCGATGCGACAGATAAGGCGATTGAACGGACGTCTGCTGGGCCATGGGTCGCTCGCATCGTTGAACGTAAGGAATGAAGCGGTTTTCCGGTAAGCAGCACGACGGTGCAAGAAACTGCTTCCAAGGTGTGAGGGGGACGTTGCGCGCTGCAATCGAAACCGGAAAGATCCTGGTAGTTGATCGCGTCCGGGCCATGTTCGCAAGCAGGATCGCAATCGCTCACTGCGGCGGCGGGGGCACTGCGGTACCATTCGGCTTGCTGTCGGCCTGCCGCGATTTCTCGGCTTCGGCCAAAGCGGCAGCGGCCCGTTCTTCATCGAGACGCCGCAGGCGTTCCAGCTCCGCCAGATCGCGCTCCACCTTGCGTACGGCGATTTCCTTTTCGAGCGCGTCGCTTTCCGGTGCCTGGCGGCGGCTCTTGCGCGCCGGATCGAGATCGGCAGGGCGCAGCGTGAAACGCTGGACGACAGGCGGCAGCAGGGTTGCCGGCGTCGGGCTCGGCGGCTCCACCGGCTGGCCCGGCAATGCTGGCAGGGGCGGCAGTGGCGGCATGCGCGCCTCGACCCGCCAATCGCCGCTGACGCCGAAGCTGGCCAGATCGAGCGCCAGTTGACCGCCGACCCGTCCCGCCTGGGCGACCAGCGAGACAGCCCCCGTTTTGACCACGCCATCCTGCACGGTCAGCGGCAGGGTGCGTGCTACAGTCTCCAGCGCGCCGCGCGCCTGTTCCGCTGCGAGGCCTAGCCTTAGCACCCCGTTGAGCTTGTCGGCCGGTACTTTCAGCGCACCGTCGATGACCGAGGTAATGGTTGCAGGCGTGAGTTCACGCACCTGCAGCGCACCGAGCTTGAGTGTGCCCGAGCCCGACACCGACGAAATCAATCCGGCGGGATTGATGCCACGACCGACTAAACTCAGATCCAAGTCTCCGCTGCCGCTGGGGCCGAAAGCGCCGAGGTCGATGCCCGCGATCGCGATACGGCTCGTCAAATTGGCACCGCTCGTCGATCCCTCAAGCATAACGTCCGTGCTCAGTTTTCCGCCGAGCACTTTTCCCGTCAGGTTGCGCAATTCGAATGTTTTGGGCCCGGTGACGATCGTCATACCCGCATTGTTGATGCCGACGTCGTCCGACAGTGCGACGCGGCCGACAGTCAATACGAGCTCTGCCAGAACGCCGTTGTTGCGTCCGAACTCGAAGGTCGCCTCTGGCCACACCCCGGCCCGACCTGACGTGACCTGGATGGCAGATTGCACGTCGCTGTTGCGCGTTTGCAGAACGGGTGACAGCAGCGTCGTCAGATCCGCCGACGAAATAGCCAAGGTGCCGCGAAGGTGCCGCTCGACTGATGAGGCATCCGGCGAGCGCGGGGCGTAGGCCAGTTTTCCGGTGATCGTCGCGCCGGCCCCGGCAACCACAGCCAACCGGCTCAAATCGATGCCGCCGTCGTGAACGTCAACGCGCATTGAGCCTTGCAGCATCACCGAATTGGGCAAGGCGAGGCGTAAACCAGCGAGCGCTGCGAACGCCGGCCGCACGTCGCGCGCGTCGACGGTCAGGTCGCCGGCCAGCCGGATTGCGCCGCTGCTGCTCACGTGCGCCAGACCATCGACGTAGAAGGTCAGGTCTGAGCTGTCGAACCTGATCGCCGTCGACAGTCCGTCAGCGGGAACACCCGTTGCCCGCAGCGCCAACCGTGTCGTTGAGTCTTTACTGGCAGCGATCATTTTCGCGTCAGTCGGGGCAGCCGTCGGCAACCCCATTGCCGCAAACAGTCTGGTCGTCAATTGCGCCTCGGGCGAGGCCAGCACGACGATATCGAAATCGGCGGGCGCGTTGCGCCAGTCCTCGGGCCCCGCGCCGAACGTCGCGCTGATCTTGGTATCCGCCAGCCCCGTGCGTCCGTCGGCGGTGATCGTCGTCGCCTGCTTGCCCGCACCGTCCCCCGGCATCAGGCTGCCGGCCAGGCGCAGCGGCAGCAGATCGGCCAGAACATCGGACGGAACCAACGCCGCGAGCGGAAAATCGAAAAACTTCGATAGCTTGTCGATGCCGGCACGATCGTCAGCCGCCACCGATCCGCGCAGCTGCCGTTGGCCGTCCAGTTGGCCACTCATTGCCACCGCGACGCCGTGCTCGGCGCTGAATTGCAACTGCTCCAATCCGACGCCTTTGGCAGTGCGATCGAATTTGGCCGCCACATCGCGCAATGTCTCGGCACCCAGCACCAGTTCGGCTGTCTTGAGATCGACGGCGACGTCGAGGTGATCGCCACTGGATTGTTCCGGCACCATCCAATCGCTCAGTGCGCGAAGCGTCAGGTGTTGCCAGCCGAGCGCGCGCGCGTCCACCCGCCCTCCATCCAGCGTCACGCGCAATTTTTTCGCACCCGCCCACGCATAGTCGATCTCGCCTTCGATCGTGCTGTCGCCGATATCGGCGACGATGTCGCGCAATCCACCGCGCGCCGGTTCCGCTGTCACGCGGGCCCGCATCTGAAATGACTGATCGTTTGCCGGGTCGATCGTGATGCCGCCTGAGGTCGCCCAGCCGGTCAACCGCGCGAGGCTGTTGCCCCGCACGGTCATGTCACCGTCGAAACTGGTGGCCACGCCTTCGCCAGCGATTCGACCGAGCATCTCGACCTTTGTGCCTCCGGGCAGACTGGCGCGCAGGCGCTCCACGGCAAGCATTCCAGCGCTGCTGCGCACTTCGAGCCGAATGCCGCCGACGACGTCGTGGCCGAGGTTGGCTTGATCGATATCGAGCACCGCGCGCGCCGTACCAACGCCGCTGACGAGCGT
Organism: Hyphomicrobiaceae bacterium; assembly: GCA_025350265.1. Taxonomy (GTDB): domain Bacteria; phylum Pseudomonadota; class Alphaproteobacteria; order Rhizobiales; family Hyphomicrobiaceae; genus JABFRJ01. Next base: position 4,975 of record JANXYD010000152.1, read on the forward strand.
ATTGATGTGTTGGGCGAACGCGCCCAAGGCCTGCAACGGCTTGGCACCATCTGGATTTCCCAGCACGTTGTCGAGATCAATCCAAGGTGCCGATAACGTGGTGACGATGGTGCGCTCGTTCTCCCACGAAACGATGGTGTTGCCGGCCAGGATTTCTGGCCGTCCGGAGCCTTCGAACGCCACCGACAGGTCGCTCAGTTCGAGGGTCGTCGCGTTCGCCACGATGTTGGCTTTGAGGTCTGCGATTGGTGCGGCGGCCTTGGCGTCGGATGGTTTGCCGGCCGCGGCAACGGATGTATTCGGCAATGGCAGCAATCCCGAAAGCTGACCGGTCAGTTCCGGTCGGCTGCTGAGGTTGCGCACACGGCCGTCCACGGTGGCGCTGGCGTTACTGACGACGTCCCGCAGCGTCGCCTTGATTTGGATCGTGCCGTCTGCGTCCGCCGGCAAAGTCGTGAAGCGCAGGTCGCGCGTCTCGGCACCCGCTCCGTAGAGGCCGCGAAAACGATACGGGCCGTCGAGCGTCGGTGCCGACAGTTGCCCGCCGATATGATCGAGCGTGACGCGCTGGCGATTGCCGGCGTGATCGAATAAGCTCAACGCGCCATCGGTAATCTTGACCGACTGTAGCGCCACGTCGCTCGGCACGAACGGCAGCGACCCGCGGCCCTTGACGATCGAGCGCCAATTGCCCTGGCCGTTCTCGTCGAGCACCAGCCGCAGCACCGGCTTGACGAGTTCGATCTGGTTGGCTTCCAGCACGCCGCGCACCAAGGGCACGATTGACAGCTTGGCATCCACGACATCGGCTCGAAACAGCGGTTCGCCCGACCCGCTGGCCGTATCGGCAACGCGCAGCCTGTGGATGACGAACGATGGCGTCGGCAGCAGTTGCAACGCGATGTCGCCGCCGATGCGCACGTCGCGGCCGACGATGCGGCTGGCTTCTTCCTCGATGACGCCGCGATAGCTGTTCCAATCGACGAAATACGGAATTGCGAACAGCGCCGAAAGCACCGCGACGATCAGTACGCCAATCGTGATCAGAACATTGTTCATACGCTGCGAACGAACCTGCGGAAGCAAACGTCGGAAGGTGGGCCGGAATTGGCTGTGCGGCAGCGTGTGAACCCGCCGCGTGGTGACCACTCACCATCGTTTATGGCACATTCGGTGGACCGAAGTATGGACATAATACAACAAACAGTTGCGGCTTTCGTCCTGATCGGGACGTTTGTCGGAGTAACCCGCGTCGCGTCTCGACCTCCGCGATCAGGATACTAGAAAATGTAATGATTCTAGCGTGATGATTTGCAAGTTCGTTTCTGAACGCGCAGCATGATCCGATCAACTTGCAAATCATCACGCGAAGACCGACTTGCGTAAGCGCCGCTGGCACCCGATCTGCTGTGAGTAACTGGCCGTTGGTCGCATCGCTGCCATCATGGGCTATGATATACATCTTGGATGACACCAGATCGTATGACAGCGAAACACAATCCGCAGGGTGCGAGCCCGGACCGGGGCGATCAGGCCGATGCCACGGCTGCGACCGGGCTGAGCGTGTCGCAGCGCGCGATGCGCCAGTCAGCCCCGCCCTATCTTGCCGGCCTCAATCCCGAACAGCGCCAAGCCGTTGTGACGCTGGATGGCCCCGTGCTCGTGCTGGCGGGCGCCGGCACTGGGAAAACCCGCGTTCTCACCACCCGCATTGGTCATATCCTCGCCACCTCGCGCGCCTTTCCGAGCCAGGTGTTGGCCGTCACCTTCACCAACAAGGCCGCGCGCGAGATGCGGGAGCGGATCGGTGCGCTGATCGGTGGCGCGGTCGAGGGAATGACCTGGCTCGGCACCTTCCACTCCATCGGCGTCAAGATTTTGCGGCGGCACGCCGAACTCGTCGGGCTCAAGTCCGGCTTCACGATCCTCGACACCGACGACACGCAGCGTTTGATGAAGCAGGTGATCGAAATAGAAGGTCTCGACAAGGAGCGCTGGCCAGCCCGCCAACTTGCCAACCTGATCGACGGCTGGAAAAATCGCGGCATGACGCCCGATAAGGTTCCAGGTGGGGAAGGCGCGAGCTTCGGTAACGGCACCGGCGTCAAGCTGTACGCGGCCTATCAGCAGCGGTTGAAAGACCTGAACGCCTGTGATTTCGGCGACCTGCTGCTCGAATGCCTGCGCCTGTTCCAAACGCATCCCGACGTGCTCGCCGATTATCACCGGCGCTTCAAGTTCATCCTGGTCGACGAATATCAGGATACCAACGTCGCCCAATACATGTGGCTGCGGTTGTTGGCGCAGGGCTGCCCGAACATCTGCTGTGTCGGCGACGACGATCAGTCGATCTACGGCTGGCGCGGCGCGGAGGTCGACAATATCCTCCGCTTCGATCGAGATTTCCCCGGCGCGACCGTTATCCGCCTGGAGCGCAACTATCGCTCCGACGGACATATTCTGGGAGCTGCCGCCGGCCTGATCGGGCAGAACAAGGGTCGCCTGGGCAAGACCTTGTTCACCGACGGCGACATGGGCGCGAAGGTTACCGTCACCGGCGTCTGGGATGACGAGGAGGAAGCGCGCGTCGTCGGAGACGAGATCGAGCGGCTGCAGAAATCCACCCATCCCCTGAACGAAATCGCGATCCTGGTGCGCGCCTCGGCACAGATGCGCGCCATCGAAGATCGCTTCATCACCCTCGGCCTGCCCTATCGCGTGATCGGCGGACCCCGCTTCTACGAGCGCCAGGAAATCAAGGACGCCATCGCGTATCTCGAGGTGGTGGCCAATCCCTACAACGATCTCAAATTCGAGCGCATCGTCAATGTGCCGAAGCGAGGCTTAGGCGAAACCTCGGTCAAGCGGGTGATGGAATATGCTCGCGCGCGCGCCGTTCCGCTGACTGTCGCCACCCGCGAAATCATCGAAACCGAGGAGCTTGGCGGCAAGGCGCGCAAGGGTTTCCGCGATCTGCTGGCACAGTTCGATGTGTGGCGCGGCCAGATGGATCGCATCACCCACACCGAACTCGCAGAATTGATTCTCGACGAGAGCGGCTACACCGCCATGTGGCAGGCAGACAAAGGTCCGCAATCCCAGGCACGGCTTGAAAACCTCAAGGAACTTGTGCGTTTCATGCATCAGTTCGAGACGCTGGCTGGCTTCCTCGAGCACGTCTCGCTGGTCATGGATACCGCCAGCGGCGACGATGGCGATCGCGTTTCGCTGATGACGCTGCACGCGGCCAAGGGGCTCGAATTCGGCACCGTCTTCCTCACCGGCTGGGAGGAGGGCTTGTTTCCGCATCAGCGCTCCCTCGATGAAAGCGGACTGCAAGGGCTTGAGGAAGAGCGCCGGCTGGCCTACGTCGGGCTGACACGCGGCAAGCATAATGTGCGCGTGTCGTTTGCTCAAAATCGGCGCATGCGCGGACTTTATCAGAGTGCGCTTCCGTCACGCTTCGTCGATGAATTGCCGGAAGCGCATGTGGACGTGGTGGAAGCCAAAAGTCCGTTCGGCGGTGCCTATCAGAACTTCGGCGGCCCAGCCACCTTCGGCCGTCCCAACCCCTACGGCAAGAGCCGCTTCGACGACAACGCGCCCTCGCCTTATGAAAGCACCTATCAGACGCCGGGCTGGCAACGCGCGCAGAAGCAGTGGAACGCCGGCACCGGCGCATCGGGTGCATCATCCGGCGGCAATTTCGCCACCGGCGGTGGAACCGCCAAACCCAAGTTCCAAACCGTCAAGTCGGTGCCCAAGCGCGCTCCGCACACCATCGAAGGCGAACTGGTCGCCGCCTCCAGCGCGCCTGGCCTGGGCTACCGTATCGGCGATCGCGTCAGCCACCAGAAACTGGGCCAAGGCACGGTCGCCGAAGTCGATGGCAACAAACTCAGCATCGACTTCGACGAAGCCGGCCGCAAACGCGTCGTCGACTCGTTTGTTGATCGGGCTTGAGCGTCGGTGCCGGCTCAGGTTGAAGGGCGCGGCTTCGCGCCGAAATGTGCGTCGCCTAACCCTGCCGTGTGCAGGGTCAGGTGTTGCGCCCGGTTCGAAACATCGTAAAAGGGGTCGCGTCGAGAAGCGAAACACAGCGGCACAGTCACATGACGACATCTCCCACACCGCGTGCCGAATGGCTGGATGCCAAGCGTATCGTCGTCAAGATCGGCTCGGCGCTGCTGGTCGACCGGGCCAGTGGGCGGCTCAGGTCGACGTGGCTCAATTCGCTGGCCGACGATGTGTCCGCGCTCTCGGACGCCGGCAAGCAGGTGGTGCTGGTATCGTCAGGTGCCATCGCGCTGGGGCGACACGTGCTGGGCTTTGGCAACGGCGCGTTGCCACTGGAGCAGAGCCAGGCGGCAGCGGCGGTCGGGCAGATCTCGCTGTCGGCGGCCTACCGCGAAGTGTTTGCCGCGCGCGG
>JANXYD010000489.1 GCA_025350265.1 Hyphomicrobiaceae bacterium
GGCCGCGAAGGCGGCCACCCAAGCAAGCCCAATGTTTTAGCGGCCCGCTGGGGCCTTTGCACATTCAGGCTGGGGAGTTTCATCAGCGATTGTGGATCGTTCCTTTCAACTTGCTTGGGTGGCCGCCTTCGCGGCCATGACGAAAACAGGTTTGCGGGGGCGCCCGTGCGGGCAAAGTCTGCAGAGACTCTCCCCCGGCGATCTTGCCCAGCTGTAAGGAGGTCGCTCGGTCTGCCATGTCCGTACACACGCTCACTTCTTCTTGCCCCCGAACGAAAACGGACCCTTAGGCAGCGCGGGGCCGCCGAGGCCGGGCAGACGCGGGCCGCCGAGACCGGGTAGTCCACCGCCCAGGCCGGCCATGGTCGGCTTGCCAATCGATTTGCCGGCGGTCGGCAGGGCTTTGAGCGCGTCCTGCACATCTTTCGGCAATTGGGCGATCGCTTGCGGGTCGAGGCCGGCCAACTCTTTCTGCATCGCTTCGAGTTCGGCGGCACTCGGCCCGCCACCACCCATTGCAGCGCCACCCATGCCCCCGCCGAGCCCCATCATGCCAGCCATCTTGCCCATCATGCCCGGCGTCTTCTTCATCATCTTCATCATCTCGGCCATCTGCTGATGCTGTTTCAGCAACCGATTGACGTCTTCCGGTCGGGTCCCCGAGCCGGCAGCCACGCGCCGCTTGCGCTTGCCATCCAGCACTTTCGGATGCCGGCGCTCATGCGGGGTCATGGATGAAATGATCGCGCGCTGCCGCTTGATCAATTTTTCATCGATGCCGCCGGACGCTTCGAGCTGCTTCTTCATTTTGCCGATGCCGGGCATCATGCCCATGATCGAGCCCATGCCGCCGAGCTGTTCGACCTGCTTTAGCTGCTCGCTGAGATCCTCGAGGTCGAACGACCCCTTGCGCATCTTTTCGGCGATTTGCATCGCCTTGCCGGCATCCAGCGTCTGCGCCGCACGCTCGACGAGGCCGACGATATCGCCCATGCCAAGAATGCGGCCGGCGATGCGCCTGGGATCGAAATCCTCGAGCGCGTCCCACTTCTCGCCGACGCCGATCAGCTTGATTGGCCGCCCCGTCACAGCGCGCATCGATAGCGCCGCGCCGCCGCGACCATCGCCGTCGACGCGGGTCAGCACGATGCCGGTCACACCGACGCGGGCCTCGAACGCCTTAGCCGTATTGACCGCGTCCTGGCCGGTCAGCGCGTCGGCGACGAGCAGCACTTCGTGCGGCTTGGTGACGCCCTTAACCTCCGCCACTTCGTCCATCAGCTCTTCGTCGACCGTCGTGCGGCCGGCGGTATCGAGCAACAGCACGTCAAAACCGCCAGTTTTAGCGGTTTCCTGCGCGCGTCGGGCGATCTGCAACGGGGTTTGTCCCGCAACGATCGGCAACACGTCGACCGTGATCTGATGGCCAAGGATGATCAGCTGTTCCATGGCCGCCGGACGCCGCGTGTCGAGCGACGCCATCAACACTTTCTTGCGGTCGCGTGTGGTGAGGCGGTTGGCGATCTTGGCTGTCGTGGTGGTTTTGCCGGAGCCCTGCAAGCCGACCATAAGAATAGTGACGGGCGCTTGCGCCGCCAGATCGATCGGGCTGGCATCCGAACCCAGCATGGCAACCAGTTCGTCGTTGACGATCTTGATGACCATCTGGCCGGGCGAAACCGACTTGACGACATTTTGGCCGACTGCCTTCGCCTTAACTTTTTCGATGAAGTCACGCACCACATCGAGCGCGACGTCGGCTTCGATCAGCGCGCGGCGCACTTCGCGCATGGCCTCGTTGACATCGTTCTCGCTCAGCGCCCCGCGGCGGGTCAGCTTGTCGAAAACGCCGGACAGACGATCGCTGAGAGATTGAAACATCGGCGAGCCTTGTGGTGGTGCTCAGTCGTTTGAATTACGTGGGAGGCGTAGACTTAGTCTCGACGCGAAGCTGTCATGCGCCCGGAATTTTCATGTTCGCCCAATCGATCATGACGTGATCCTGGTAGGCTTTTCGGCTGGTGAGCCGCTGATAGTAAGCTTCGACGTTGGCGAGCGCCGGCCGTTCGATCGGCAGCGTAAAATAGCGATACAGCAGCGCGCCGACGGCAATATCGGCCATCGTCAAGCTGTCACCGATGATGTAGGCGCGACCGGCGAGATGGGTATCCAGCAGCGTCATGTGAGACACAACGCGCTGCTGCATAGCCGCAACCGCAGCCATATTTCGATCGGCAGCTGTGACGCGCACGAACTGCACGAACAGCCCGGGAATGAGATCGGGATAAAGCGTGGTGATTGACCAATCCATCCATTGATCGGCGCGAGCGCGATCTTCGGGGCTGGAGGGGGCGAGCGTGCCGAGCCCATAGGTATTGGCCAGATAGCGGGTGCAGGCGTTGCTTTCCCAGAGAACGAAACCTTGGTCGTCGATCACCGGCACGAGGCGATTGGGGTTCAACTGGGCAAATTCTGGTGTATCAGTTTTGGCGAACGGGCCTCCGGCGTCGAGGCGTTCGTGCGCCAGCCCCAATTCGGCAGTCGCCCACATGACCTTCTGGACGTTGATCGACGTCTTGCGACCCCAAATCGTCAGCATCTGCATCGCTCCGTCAACCATCATTCACTAAGCCGCAGCCAACGCAAAATACACCCGAGGGCGCATCGCGCTGTCGGGTGGTGACCACTTTGTCCAGGATGCGGCCCGTTTTCAGGGTATTTACCATAGGCAAAGCGGCGGCTCGGGTTGGCGGGCCGTATGAAGTGCGGAAGCTATCGGGGAAAACCGCTCGGATGTCAAATCCGATAGCGGTTTGGTACGCCCGTTCAATCCCAACCGAACACCTGGATCAGCGCGGGGCCGATGATGACCACGAACAGCACCGGCAGAAAGAACACGATCATCGGCACGGTCAACTTGGGTGGCAGGGCGGCCGCCTTTTTCTCGGCATCCATCATCCGCGAGTCGCGATTTTCCTTGGCCATGACGCGCAGTGCGGAGCCGACCGGCGTGCCGTAGCGTTCGGCTTGGATGAGTGCCGTGGCAACGCCTTTGACGCCCGGCAACCCCGTGCGGCGCGCCAGATTTTCATAAGCCTGTCGACGCTCAGTAAGATAAGACAGTTCTGCTGTCGTCAGTGACAGCTCTTCGGCAAGTTCCAATGATTGCGGGCCGATTTCGGAGGCGACTTTCTGAAACGCCGCTTCCACCGACATGCCCGATTGCACGCAGATCAGCAACATGTCCAACGCGTCCGGGAACGCACTTTTCACCGACTGCTGTCGCTTGCCGATCTGGTTCTGCACGAAGACGTTCGGCAGATAATAGCCGATATAGCCGAGCCCCAGCGAGATGCCGATATTGACGATCGGCGGATATTCGAAGTTGGCGATGAGGAACAAATAGATCAGCGTTGCGAGCGTCAAGGCGACGGGCAGGAACAGGCGAAACACCATGTATGCGACCAGCGGTGCCTGGCCGCGCAAGCCAGCCATTTTCAGCCGATCGCGCACTTCCTCAGTATCAAAGCTGGAGCGCAGATCGAACTTGTCGACGATTTCGAGCATGAAACCTTGCGGCGTCTGTCGCAACGAGATGCCATCTTTCTTATTGAGATCGGCAAGCCGCGAGGCGCGCATTTTATCGCGTTCGACAGCCATCGTACGCATACGCGAGGGCAAGCGGTCGCGCGACATCGACGGGATGAGCAGGACCAGAGCGGTCGCGAAGATGGCGATCGCCGCTAGCAGCGATACCAACACCTCCGGCCTGACGATCGCGGCGATGAAATCGGTCATGTTTGTTCTCGATTGGCTTTCGGCAGACCTCGACGCAGCACCGATGTTGAAATGCCAGAATTCGGCAGTCTCAGAACTTGAAATTGATCATCTTGCGCATCATCAGCAGCCCGCAGCACATCCAGATCGCAGAACCGAGCATCATGAAATGACCGTGTGTTTTGGTCCACAACAGCGCGATGTAGGTCGGCGACGTGATGTAGACGAGCGTCATGACGATGAATGGCAGCGAGCCGAGCACGGCCGCCGACGCTTTGGCTTCGGCCGACAGCGCCTTGACTTTCGCACTCATGGTTTTGCGATCACGGAGAACGCCGGACAGGTTGCCGAGCGCTTCCGACAGGTTACCACCCGCCGACTGCTGGATGCCGATGACGATGCCGAAGAAGCGAACCTCGGCCAACGGCACGCGGTCCATCATGCGCTCGAAGCACTGCTGCAACGGGATGCCGACGCGTTGCTGCTCGCAGACTTCGCGGAACTCGCTGCACACCGGCTCGGGCGATTCCCTGGCGATGATGTTGAGGCATTCATTGAGCGGCAAGCCGGATTTGACACCACGCACGATGATGTCGATCGAGTTGGCGAATTCGTTGAGAAACTTTTTCTGCCGCCGCTTGACCATCTGGCCAAGAATGAAACGCGGCAAACCGAACGCACCGGCGATGCCGATGCCGAGCACGACCAGGATATTGAGATTGGGTCCGGAAAGGAACGCTATCCCCGTGATGACCGCGCCGCAGATGCCGCTGGCGATCCAGAATGACCTGACTTCGGGCGTGAGGCCGGCCTGCAGCATCTGCTGTTTGATGGTAATTTTCTTAACGGCTGCGGCCTTTTTTAGCTCCAGGTCCTTGAGAGTTTCGGCGACCTGCTTCTTGCGGTTGTTGGCCGCTTCCTGGATCTTGTTGGCGGGCTTGCGCGACGCGTCGCTGACGCCTTGGAAGCGCTTTTCGGCGCGCTTTTCACCCGTCATATACGGTGCGATCAGCAAATAGATCACCGCCACCACGGACAACGCCGCGACACTGATGAGCCCAACGAGAATGAAATCGTCTTGATCCATGACGTCAGCTTCCCATCGGATTGCCGTGAGCGTCAGAAACTTCGGCTGAAGACAGTGCCTCGGCCAAACGCCCGGTATCACCGTAGTATTGCGCACGATCCCAGAAGCGCGGCCGTGCGATGCCGGTCGATCGATGACGTCCGATCAGCTTGCCATTGGCGTCTTCGCCGGTGATCTCATAAAGGATGATATCCTGCAGCGTAACCACGTCACCTTCCATGCCGATCACCTCGGTGATGTGCGTGATCTTGCGGCTGCCGTCACGCAGGCGGGACGCCTGCACGATGACGTCGATGGAGCCGGTGATCATTTCGCGAATGGTCTTTGGCGGCAGCGCGTAGCCAAGCAACCAGATGCAAGCCAGCGACCGTGGCGGGAAGACGCTCATAATCGCGTGCCAAGCGTCGGAAGCGGG
>JANXYD010000006.1 GCA_025350265.1 Hyphomicrobiaceae bacterium
CGAAACTGTTCGACATCACACACTGTAGGTCCATGCCGTCGCGCCGCTCACGCAAGATCGGCATGTCGGCAAACGCCGGGTCGAGCTTGTCGATATGCGCGCTCTCGCACAGGAAACCGTTGTTGAGCATGATCAGCGAAAAAATCGCCTCCTGCACGCCGATCGCGCCGAGCGAATGCCCCGTCAGCGACTTGGTCGACGATATGAACGGCGACTTATCGGCTCCGAACACCTCGCGGACGGCTGATATCTCGCGCTCGTCACCCACTGGCGTGCCCGTACCGTGCGGGTTGATGTAGTCGATCTTCGGCGTGCCCTTGCCGTCCATGCCTTTCATCGCCTGCCGCATGCAGCGGATCGCGCCTTCGCCTGAGGGTGCGACCATGTCAAAGCCGTCGGACGTCGCGCCATAGCCGGCGAGTTCGCCGTAGATCTTCGCCCCGCGCGCCTTCGCATGTTCCAGCTCTTCAAGCACCAGCATGCCCGCGCCGCCGGCGATCACAAAGCCGTCGCGGTCGGCGTCATAAGCACGGCTGGCACGCGAGGGCGTATCGTTGTAGCGCGAGCTCATCGCGCCCATCGCGTCAAACAGCGCCGACAACGTCCATTCCAGCTCCTCGCAACCGCCCGCGAACATCACGTCCTGCTTGCCGTACTGGATCATCTCGGCGGCATTGCCGATGCAGTGCGCGCTGGTCGAGCAGGCCGACGTGATGGAGTAGTTGACGCCCTTTATCTGAAACGAGGTGGCGAGCACCGCGGACGGGCCGGAACACATCGCCTTCGGCACCTCGAACGGCCCGATTTTCTTCGGCGCGCCATTCTTCCGCGTGACGTCGGCCGCATTGACGATGGCCAACGTGGATGGGCCGCCTGAACCAGCGATGATGCCGGTGCGCTCGTTGATGACGTCTTTTTCGTCGAGCCCCGAGTCACGGATCGCCTGCTCCATGGCGATGTAGTTCCAGCCGATGCCGGATTCCATGAAGCGCTTGGGTTTGCGTGGAACCGCTGCCGCCCAGTCGATCTGCGGCTGGCCGAAGACCTGGCATTTGAAGCCCAGCTCGGCATATTTTTCGGCGCGTGTGATGCCTGACTTGGCCTCCCGCAACGAAGCCGTGACCTCCTGCGTGGAATTGCCGATGGAGGACACGATGCCCATGCCCGTGACGACGACACGTCTCATGATCAACCCCAAGATCTCATGGTTTGCTGCAGCTGACTTCAGGCAATCGGCCTTTGGTGCTACATGCCGCTGAATTGTGCGCCGACTTAGGCCGCGACCGGTTCAAGAAAGACCTTGAGGTCGGTCGCCTGATAGAATACCTCGCCATCCGCTTTCATCACACCATCAGCCACCGCCAGTTTCAGCTTGCGCAGCACGATGGATTTGAAATCTATGACATATTCTAGGCGCTTGACCTTTGGCGTGACCATCCCGGTGAATTTGCATTCGCCCACCCCACGCGCGCGTCCCCGACCGGGCGCGCCCAGCCAGCCGAGATAGAATCCAGTCAACTGCCAGAGCGCATCGAGGCCGAGGCAGCCGGGCATCACGGGGTCATTGTGGAAATGGCACGAGAAGAACCAGTCGGTGGCGGGATTGCCGGCAATGTCGAACTCGGCCTTGATCTGGCCCTTACCGTGCGCGCCACCCGTTTCGGTAACCGACGTAATGCGTTCGAACATCAGCATCGGCGGCAACGGAAGTTGCGCATTGCCCTGACCGAAAAGCTCGCCGCGCCCGCATTTCAGCAGGTCTTCGTAGTCGTAGCTGGATTTCCGGTCGGCCATGCGTTTGGTCTTTCCGATCAGGCTCACAAAACGTCTGCGGTATGGACCCTTGGCCGAATTTGCGCGCTGTGTACAGCCGCGAACAGTTAACGAACGCAATCGCCCTGGTCGCAATCGTTGCGTCCATATCATAACAGCGGTCAGACCAAAAGCTTCGATTTATCAAACCTGCGGCGTTCGTCGGACGCCTGAAAAGCCAGTTTTGAATATCGTTTACGAGGTCCAGATTATAGCGGGTCGTGGACGACGATCGTGTTGCGCTGCAGAGCAATTAAGGTCTATATGAGGTAGTCCCCTTTCAATTCGTTGCATTGGGTTCGAGCGTGCCTGCCGGCCGTTCGGATCAAGGAGAGCCCTCATGAGTGACCGTAAGCCATTGATGCCCAAAGCAACCGCCGTTTGGTTGGTCGAGAATACTTCGTTGTCGTTCAGTCAGATTGCCGAGTTTTGCGGCCTGCATCCGCTGGAAGTGAAGGGCATCGCCGACGGCGACGTGGCGCAGGGTATCAAGGGCCATGACCCGATCACCAATTCCCAGATCACGCGCGATGAAATCGCGCGTGGCGAACGCAACGACAAGCACGTGCTGCGATTGGCCGAGAGCAAGGTGGCGGCCCCGCCGGTCAAGTCTAAGCGTGGACCGCGCTATACGCCGGTATCGCGTCGTCACGATCGGCCGAATGCGGTGCTGTGGCTGCTGAAAAGCCACGCCGAATTGAAGGATGCGCAGATCATGCGCCTCGTCGGCACGACCAAGCCGACGATCGCCGCCATCCGCGACCGCAGCCATTGGAACTCGCAAAACCTCATTCCGCAAGACCCGGTGACGCTCGGTCTGTGCACTCAAACCGATCTCGATGCCGAAGTGCGTAAGTCAGCCAAGAGGGTGCCCGCATCGGATGGCCAGACGGACGGCGGCACCTTGTTGCCTGTCGAGAGGTCGGTGCCCGGCCTCGGCCCGCAGCCAAACATCGAGTTGATGTCACCCAAGGCCGCCGAAGCGCACGAAGAAACCGCAGCCGAAGAGGAAGCGCGCATGCTGGCGACGCTGAAGGGTATGGTCAGCGACAAGGAAACCGCCGACGAAGGCGATAAATAATACCCCGGCCACGCCGCGCTCGGCTCCCCGCATTTCGTCAACGGCACGATCAAACGAGATCGGGGCCGCTGGAAGCGTTTGTGGCGTACGCGGACGTCTAACAAAGCTTTCGTGAGTGCGGACGAGTTAAGATCGATTGATGTTTTCGACTGCTGCTAAAAGCCTCACAGGCAGCCGCATTTTACGCGTCAGTTCGACTTGATCGCCGTCGGTGATGCAGGCGCGGTGCTGTTCGGCTTCAGAAACACGTCGACGCGCATCCCCGGGAGCAAGGGCGTCTGGCCGGTCAGTTCGATCGTCAGTTCGAGCACGTCGATGTCGGCGAGCTTGCGCGGGCCCTTCTGTCCGAGCCGGCTGGGGGCGAGCGACTGGCCGAACGCACTGACCTTGCCTTCGAACTCGCGGCCCGGGAAGGCGTCGGAGCGAACGCTGGCAATCTGGGCGATTGCGATTTTGCCGATGTCGCGCTCCTCGATCTCGGCCTTGACGCGCAGCGCGCTCACATCGCCCATCACGACGAGGATGTTTTCAGGCGACGGCGCGACGCTTTCCCCGACCACCGCATTGAGCTGCAAAATGGTGCCGCTTTGCGGTGCACGAATGCGAGCGCGCTCTGACGCTGCGTCCGCCATCGACAGTTCCGAGCGCGCTGCCGAAAGCGCCGCCTCAAGCCGCGTCTGAGCCACTTGAGTCTCGGTCAACGAACGCCTGAGCGCGAGCCGGGCGGCCTCCATCGCATCACGCGCCTTGACGACCGTTTCGCGCGCGGTGGCCACATCCGCATCGGACGAGAGGCCTATCTTGCGGGCATTCAGCCAGCGATCGAGTTCGGAACGGTTGAGACTGTAGAGACGCTCGGCCGCAAACGCCGTATCCTCAGCGTTGCGACGATCGCGCGCCGGGCCGGTAACGTTTTCCTGATCACGATCGCGTCGGCGCACGGATGCCTCGGCGTCGGCTGCCGCAAGGCGTGCCTCAAGTTCGGCATCCTCCAGCCTGATCAGCAGATCGCCGACGACGACCTTCTGATTGACAGCCACCAACACATCCGTAATGCGGCCGGCACTCTGTGGCGAGACGCGGATTTCGCCGCCCTTGGGCTCGACCCGG
>JANXYD010000015.1 GCA_025350265.1 Hyphomicrobiaceae bacterium
CACCATTTTGTGTAGTCATCTGTGCGTCGCGATATCCACGACGCTCACCGAGTTTTCGGTCATCGGCAACTGTCCCATTGCCACATATATACCATGACTACGACATAACCTTGGTCTTGTCCGATATTATTGACTTATATGTAGATCCCTTTTATTATATAACCATCTCCAAACGCTATTTATGTAACGAGTGTTAAGTGACACGACTAGCGGGAATAAATAAGATGTGGCATAAGTAACAAACTTGCTACAATCTTTTCAGAAACCTCTTATACCAACAACTGACTCCTTGGTCATCGTTGGTTTCATGTGTGCAGAATACAAGCTCTCTACGTCGCTATGCTCGTCTTCCTCTTGGTCTGGTGCAGCTTCATTGGTTAATAGTGGGCTGGCGAAAGCGTCTATTGCACTGCCTGGTTTCAAAAGACAGTGGAACGGCAGCATAATTGGACCGTTGAACCTTTCGCCGTTATGGGCACGGCCTTGTTGTCGGTTAAACTCGTTTTCTCGATGATGGCACCGATCAACAAATCTTAATTCGGCACCCACCCATCGGGCCCTGTGATGAGGCTCGTCAGAAAAATTCCTTCTAGTGAAAGATGCCGTTCCGCTGAGCTTGATCACATAATTCCAAAGGTCGTCACTGCTTGGTTCCTGACCACAGTTTGGGTAACAATTGTTTCGTAGCAAGACTGTCATGTCGAGACAATAGTCCTCGTGTGTTTTCCACGGATAGGTCTTCCTAGTTCCAGACAAGTCTTTAGAGTACATGTCCCGTACCTTGCTTAACTCGCTCGGTCCAACCAGTGATCCGATCTCGAACGGATTCACATCGTCCACAAGACTGTAGATGGCAGCACTCATACTACGCATCAATTCCATTCCATGTGTGTCTTTTGACTTATATTCGTAGGACAGTGACCAGTTTCCAGTTGAAACCACTGGCTTAGAGTCTTTGTTGGAAGCAAGAGATACTTCTTTTTCGGTAACAGAACTTGACTCTTCTTGAAGCGGTTTGAGGTGTTTACAATAGTCCAAAATCGGCTGGAGCCCATAAAACCAAGCCATCAGAGTAGGAACTTGATTCGCTACCGCAACTGTCATCACTGCTTGTACGGGAAAGAAACAGTCCTTTGGAATCATGCGGATTCCTCTAATTGCATGTAGAAGGTAGGCAGCGATTCGCTCACACTTGCTGAGTAGAATGGCAGTAGACGTTATAGCTTTCTGTGTTACACAAGATTGCTCTTCTTTCCGTGGAGAGTAGTAAAGAAGCAATTCTGGTGTCGGAATCAAATTGACAAGGACCATCAAGTAGAGAAGTTTGTGGCAGAGTATGGAGGACGCGGTTTTCAGGGTACGGAATATGCGATTCACCATGCGCCTGTGTACCTGCTTCAGGGACCGAATTCCAGCGCCCTTGTAATTGGCTACACTTGCTACTTCTGCAGTGGCTTCGATTGCAGAGCAAATCTTCCGTAGGCTACCCCCACTTGGAGGATTATTCCAGGCAAACATAGGATTCTCGCCGGGAAATGTTGTCGATCCAGGAACACCGAAATAGGTATCCGAGTCCGACATAAAGCATTCCACGAGTGATATTCCAGTTGGAAGTGAAGTCTTGCTGCACCACATCTGCATAATGCATGCAAATGGGTATGGGCTGGCAGAGAGAAGGGAGCAATATAGAATCTCACACATCTGCAACTTCGAAATGCTATGCCTTTCATTTACAGCAATTGCGTAGGAGGCTGTGGCAGACAGTCCAACCAAAGGGTCTGCTGCTCCAGGGCTTGTGAACATAGGTAATCCAATTGCAGACGAGAATTGGTACCGTTCCGAGACAGTACGGTACTATGGCGAAAAAATTGTTCGCTCATGGACTAGCCTGCTCATGGGTTCCATGTACTCAGATAGTACCCTCTGGACAATCCATGCCGCACTAGAGCAGACGGCAATACGAGCCATGTGGTCAGAACAAGACTTCCTCATTGTTCCAGCCATGATAAATCTTGAAATGAATTGTGGCTGCATTGGAATCGTACATGGATTCCATGACTCAACCTGACTATACTCCGACACAGCATTTATGGCAACACAAATAAGCTCAGAGTACTCCTTACTTGGGTCGTTATTCTTGTCGAGGTGTGGTTTCAATGTTTGTGTGTATCCATCATTCATTCCGAGGAAGATTGCCTCCAGCAAACTGCCAGAACAGACAGTGCTTGCATAATAAGCAAAGCGGGCTTTGCTCTCCGGAGTTTTGAAGCGTTCCTCAATGAATTCTCTTGCTAGACTTCGATCCTTCTCCTTCGTGTTGTTGGTTTGCGGCGTAGAGTTGCAGCAGATGAGGAACTCCGAGATGGCCTCTTAGAGAGTACATCGTAGCCCTGCCCCTCT
>JANXYD010000030.1 GCA_025350265.1 Hyphomicrobiaceae bacterium
GTGGCTCCAAGGAAATTGCCGCTGTTCTCTCAAGCATGCCAGCAACTGACTGAAGGCCGATTAACACAAGCCCAACCAGCAATGACGAATCGTGCCGCCCCGGCACATATCGTGCGGTGCCGGCACCCTATTCCAGGCCGGCGATCAGGCGGCGGGAGCGCGAGAAATAATCGCGCCGGATTAGAATGATCAGCACCCACAGCGTAGCCACGATGAAGGTTATAGGGTGGAAGAACCACGCCAGCGCCGCGAACGCATAATAAAACGAGCGCAACCCTCCGTTGGCATGTTCGGCCGACAGCCCGGCGACGCCAGCAGCGCGTTCGGCGTGCAGATCACAGATATGGATATTGTCCTCGGTCAATATCGGTGTCGCGCCGATCATGATGGCGGCGTAGTGCGAGAGCCTGAACGCCCAGGCGAACTTGAAGAACGCGAAGATGAAAATCGCCATGATGAGCAGCAGTTTGCATTCCCACAACACCGCGCTGGAGTGGGCAACCATTGGCAACCGCTGCAGCAACTCCTGCGCCCTCTCGCCGGAACCGACCAGCGCCGCGATGCCGCCGATTGCGATCGCCGTGGTCGAGGCGAAAAACGCATTGCCCTGGCCGAGCGTGCCCAACAGGAGAATGTCGACGTTGCGGTTATCGCGCCGGCTCATGTTGCGCATCCACAGCAGCCGCTGTGTCTGGATGGCACCGATCAGGCTGCGATTGCGCAGGGCTTCCGTGCGATCGGTCGCCATTCGATAGCCGAGCATGGACACGAAATAGAATCCGAGCGCTACCACGTCGAGCGGCGTCATCAACGCCAGCAGTGGCTGCAACAGGTCCAGAATGCTCATGCGTCCCCCATCGGCGTTTTCCTGATGCGTCGCAAACGGCTCCCCAGCACGTCCGCTTGCGCATCCCCTCCGCGCGCGTCTGGTTGAACGCCCCCGATCACCCCGTCAACCCCCGCCCTCACCCTCGGCCGATGTTCACGCCACGAACGCGTCCCCGCGATGAACGGGCGATTTAAAAGTAACTGTCCCCATTTACTTTCTTATTGCGGTCACGTCGGTCTTGAGGTTGGTTGCGATGCCGCCGCCGTCAGTTGGGGACACTTACTTTTTCATCGCTCCACGCATCGCACACCCCATCACCCCTGCCCCCCACGCCGCCGCAATTCTCGCATCCGCTCGAGTGCGCCTTGCAGGATGATGACGGCGGCGACTTTGTCGATCACCTCCTTGCGGCGTTTGCGGCTGGCGTCGGCTTCCAGCAGCGACCGCTCGGCGGCGACCGTCGATAAGCGTTCGTCCCACAACAGCATCGGCAGCAAAAGTTTTGGCCCGAGGTTGGAGGCGAACGCCTTGGTCGATTGCACGCGCGGACCATCCGTGCCGTCGAGATTGACAGGTAATCCGATCACCACACCGACGATCTCGTGCGTCGCTACTCGCGTTAGAAGGTGTGCGGCATCCGCTGTGAACTTGGTCCGCTGCAGTGTCTCAAGCCCTGTCGCCACCATGCGCGTGGTGTCGGAGATGGCGATGCCGATCGTCTTGGTACCCACGTCGAGCGCCATCAAGCGGCCGGCGGCAGGGAGGCCGGCCGCGAACTCTTCCAGCGATACTACGAGCGAAACCGGGGGCAAGCGAAAACCTTTCAAGTGCGGGTGCTGCTCGATAGCATGCCGCGCCGTCGCGGGCACGTGACGAAATGTCGAGTGGAGCGCTATCGTGCGGCGATACACATTCGCGTTCCAACTAAGGAGAGACGCATGAAACTGACATGGTTCGGACATTCCTGCATTCGCATCGACACGGGCAGCAGTGCGTTGCTGATCGATCCGTTTCTGAAGGGCAATCCGACGTTCGAAAAATCCGGTTTTGACTGGGCCACGGCCACCAAAGGCATCACGCACGTGGCACTCACGCATGGCCATTCCGATCACATCGGCGACACGCTGGAAATCTGCAAAGCCACCGGCGCGCCGCTACTGGCGACGTTCGAGCTGGCGATGTACATGAAGGGCAAAGGTTGTGAAAAAATCGAGCCGATGAATACGGGCGGCACGGTCTACACGGCGGATTTCGATCTGACCCTTGTAAATGCCCTGCATTCGTCGTCGACGGATGTCTATCTCGGCAATCCCAACGGCATCATCGTCAAACCGAAATCCGGGCCGGTCGTCTATCACATGGGCGATACCGACGTTCATGCCGAAATGGGCTTGATCGCGGAGTTCCACAAACCGCAAATCGGTATCGTGCCCATCGGCGATCGTTTCACGATGGGCGGCAAGGCGGCCGCGTTCGCGTGCAAGAAGTTCTTCCAGTTCACGACGATCATTCCGGTGCACTACGGCACTTTCGCTGGCATGCTCGACCCGGATGCGAGCAAATTTCAAGCAGCAATGGGCGGCAATAGCGTGGTCGTGCCGAAGCTCGGCGCGGCGGTCGAACTCTAGGCAACCCACGAATTCAATCCGTCGGCTGCGTATATTCGCGTGGTCCCAAGCACTCAAAAATGCTCAGCCGACGTGCCGAAATTAATCATTATGCATTGCAACGATTGAATTTGCGCCCCGTTTTGGGGCACTTGCAAACACTGCGTTTCACAAACATCGATCGCAATTGCCTTAAACGCGTCACATTGTGTCGTAACAAGGCAATCCGCGTCGCCATGACGGGACGCATTTTCTGACCCGCCGGCATTTGCCCGGGCCGGATCATCATCGACCGGATCGACACTGATGTCGCCGGTTGTTCCCACCTTCTGCTCGCCTGGCGGTTGCCGGCCGAGCCATTCGTAATTGGGGATTTCTCCATGTATTTCAGATCATTTGCAGCCATCGTGGCTGTATTTACGCTTGTTGCCGCCACGTCAGCGGAAGCGCGCAGAAGTCCGCACCAGTCATCGCAGAACGAAGATCAATCGGACGACGAGGCGCGGCCTGTGCGTCATAAGCGCAGTGAACATCAGTCGTCATCGGAGGGCCGCGAGCGCCGCCACGTCGCTTCGGCACGGCATCGCGACGACGACGGCGACGATCGCGGCGAGCGCCACAGCGGCCTCGGCGCGCGCCCCGGCGCATGGTGCGGCTGGTTCATGCGCACACGCCACGGCGGCGGACCGGAAATGAACTTAGCCGCCAATTGGCGGCACTACGGCAGCGCTGGCTCGCCGCAGATCGGCGCAATCGTGGTCTGGCCGCATCATGTCGGCGAAATCGTCGGCAAAGCCGATAACGGCCAGTGGATCGTGCTTTCAGGCAATGACGGCAATGCCGTGCGCCGGCGTCCACGCTCTATCGCGGGCGCGGTCATCCGCACCTGATCGTAGAACTGGCGGGCGCGGTCAGTGCATGGCACGATCAGATCCGGGTCGTGACACGCACGGTCCACTTTGAACGGAAGCCAACAATGACCCCGCGCCCGAATTTCCTGATCGCAATCGCAGTCGCAATCGCCGCTGTCGGCGGAACTGCGAAAGCAGCCGACATCAAAGTGCTGACGGCGGGGGCCATGAAGTCCGTCGTCGTCGCGCTGGCACCCGAGTTTGAAAAACAAACCGGCCACCATCTGTCGATCGACAACGGCACCAGCGGCGCGTTGTCGAAGCGCATCGGCGACGGCGAGGCGTTCGACGTCGCCATCATCACGCCAGCAGTCATCGACGATCTCGCCAAACGCGGCAAGATCAGCACGGGCTCGCGGACCGATATCGCCAAGGTCGGCATCGGCGTGGCAATAAAAACCGGTGCAGCAGTGCCCGACATCGGCACGACCGATGCGTTCAAGCGCATCTTGCTGTCAGCCAAATCGATCGGCTACATCGATCCCGCAGCGGGCGGGTCGAGCGGCATCTACTTCGATCGGCTGCTTGATAAGTTGGGCATCGGCGAACAGGTGCGCGCAAAGGCCACGCTCAAACGCGGCGGCTATGTGGCCGAACTGGTCGCCAACGGCGAGGTGGAACTCTGCATCCACCAGATCAGCGAAATCTTGCCCGTGCCCGGCGTGAGTTTGGTTGGTCCGCTGCCGCCGGACTTGCAGAATTATACCGTGTATGCGGCCGGCCTCGGTGCCGCGGCGACGGACACTACGGCGGCAAAGGCGCTGATCGGCTATCTCGGCAGCGATGCGGCGAAGGCGACGCTGCGCGCAAAGGGCATGGAGACGCCGTGAGGCGTGGCCGACAGCTGGAGATGATGTTTGGCAACGCGCAATTTGCGGTCACACGTCTGCGCGATGACAGCGACCGATTAGCGCGTGATCTTGATGCCGGCTTTTTCGCGGTCCCATAGCATGGCGAGATCGCGCTCGGCCATCTGCTTCAGTTTGTATTTTTCGATTTTCTCGCTGGCTGTCTTTGGCAGCACGTCGATAAACGCAATGTAGCGCGGCACCATGAAGTAGCTCATGTTGGCGCTGCAGAATTCCACCAGCGCTGCTTCGGTCAGTACCGCGCCCGGCCGCAGCACAACGTATGTCATGACGTCGTCCTCGCTGACGTCGGAGGCGACCGCGATGGCTGCGACTTCAGCCACATCCGCGTGGCGCGCGATCAACATTTCCACCTCGTAGGCCGAGATATTCTCGCCCCGACGACGGATCGATTCCTTCTTGCGATCGACGAACCACAGATAGCCGTCAGCATCGAGACGCCCGCGATCGCCGGTGTGGAACCACAAATTGCGGTTCGCTTCCAGCGTGGCTTCCGGCATCTTGTAATAGCCGAGCATGCCCAGCCACGGTTCTCGCGGCCGCACCAGTATTTCACCCACTTCGCCCGCGCCCAAAGCCTGATCGTGGTCGTCGACGATGGCTATCTCGGAAAGCCCGTGCGGGTGGCCTGCGGACGCGGCTTTTTCGATGGGCTCGTCGGGGCGATAGATCGTCACCGCGAACGTCTCGGTGGCAGCAAACAGCGACGTGACCTCAAGCCGAAAGCGCGCCGCATAATCTTTGAACGCCTGTTTCGACAGCGGCACGACCATGCTCTGGCGCACCTTATGCAGTCGTTCCGCATCCGTCGGCGGCTGCTTCAACAACACTGCCGCCATCGCACCGAGCGCGTTGAACTGCGTAGCACCCGTGCGGCAGATATCGTCCCAGAAACGGCTGGCAGAAAAGCGCGCTGCGAGGGCAATCGTTGCACCTGCCCAGAGCGCAGCATTACACGAATACCAGAGCGCGTTGACGTGAAAGAGCGGCAGGCAGACGTACAGCACGTCCGCACCGGTATAGCCGTACTGATCAGCGCAATAACGGCCGATGTTAAGGCCCTGCGCATGCGGACTGACGACGCCTTTCGACGGGCCGGTGGTGCCGGAGGTATAGATGATAAACGCGGGATCGGAGTAGCCGACGGCATCGACGGGCGGGGCCGCATCTCCAGCGGACTGCACATCCTTGAAGTCGACAACGCGTTTGCCGGACGCAACGCAAGCATCGCTCCGCCCAAGGCAAACCACGCCGTCGACGCCTGCGAGGCTCGGCAAAAGTTCGGCCACCCGGTTCGCAAACTCGCTCTCGACGACGATCCATTTCGCGTCCGATTGGGCGAGAAAATAGCGCAATTGCTCGCCTTTCGCGGCCGTGTTGATCGGCACCGCCACCGCACCGATCTTGCCGAGGCCCCAGACTGCAAATAAGAACTCCGGATGATTTCCAAGCAACAGCGCGACGTGATCAGACTTGCCGATGCCGAGTTTCGTGAAGCCATTGGCCATGCGGTTCGTCGCCGCGTGCACGTCGGAATATGAATAGCGCTTGGCATCGCACACAACGCAGGTTTTGTCGCCGTTCTCGGTGGCCTTCGCCGCCAGCAGGTGGCCGATAGTCCTGTCTTGCAGGGGATAATCGCGCATGGGATGATCTCGCAAAGGACGCAACGGAGCTTCGCATGGGATTTTACTACGAAGATTTCGACGCCGACACCGCGATAGTGACACGCGGCCGGACCGTAGGCGAGGGTGACATCACGCTGTTTGCGGGGCTCGTCGGGGACTTCAACCCGCTGCATGTCGACGAGACGTTCTGCGCCGAAACACCCTTCAAGGGTCGCATCGCGCACGGACCACTGACCCTTTCGATGGCCATCGGCCTGATGAGCCAGCAGAACCTGATCGACGGCACGACGACGGGCTTGCTGGGGCTGACGTGGACTTTTTCCGCACCGGTCAAGATCGGCGATACCATTCACGCGCGCGTCACCCTCGCCAGCAAGCGGCCGACCAGGGACGCATCGCTAGGGATCGTGGTGCTGCGGTTGGCGGTGATGAACCAAGCAAGCACCACGGTGCAGATCGGCGAGATGACGTTGATGATGCGGCGGCGGTGACGGCGCGTCTTTCCCAGGAAAAAACATGCCGACAGTGCTGATCAAGAACGCCGCCGTACTCGTCACGATGGACGCCCTCAGGCGCGAAATCAAAGACGGCGCGATATTCGCGCGTGACGGCGTGATCGAGTTGGTCGGGCGCACCAGCGATCTGCCCAAGACCGCCGACGAGATCATCGACGCCACCGATCAGATCGTGCTGCCGGGGTTGATCAACACGCATCATCATCTCGTGCAGACCATGACGCGCGCGGTCCCGGGCGCGCAGGATGCGCCGCTGTTCGGCTGGCTGCAGGCGCTGTATCCGATCTGGTCGCGGTTGACACCGGAACATGTTCGCACAGCCGTCACGACAGGGCTTGCGGAACTGATGCTGAGCGGCTGCACGACGTCGTCCGACCATCTCTATCTTTATCCGAACGGCAGCCGGCTCGACGACGAAATCCAGTCGGCGACCGAAATCGGCATTCGCTTCACCGCGACGCGCGGGTCGATGAGCATTGGGCAAAGCAAGGGCGGGCTGCCGCCTGATATATTGACAGAGCCGGAGGAGGCCATTTTGCGTGATTGCGAGCGCGTCGTGGCCCACTTTCACGATCATAAGCGGCATTCCATGCTGCAGGTGGCGCTGGCCCCCTGCTCGCCATTTTCGGTCAGTCGCGAATTGATGCGCGACACGGCACTGATGGCGCGTAGCAAAGGTGTGCGGCTGCACACGCATCTGGCCGAGAATAAAGAGGACATCGATTATTCGCTCGCCAAGTTCGGCATGCGTCCGGGCGATTACGTCGAGCAGCTCGGATGGGTCGGGCGTGACGTCTGGCATGCGCACTGCGTCGAACTCGACACGGCTGAAATTGCATTGTTCGGACACACCGGCACTGGGATCGCACATTGCCCATGCTCCAACATGCGGCTCGGCAGCGGCATTGCGCCCATCGGCGCGATGCGGGCTCAAGGCGTGCCCGTCGGCCTCGGCGTCGACGGGTCGGCATCCAACGACAGCGGACATCTGTTGGGCGAGGCGCGCCAGGCGATGCTGCTGCAACGGGTGCTGCATGGCGCAGGCGCGATGAGCGCGCGGCAAGCGCTCGAACTGGCGACGCGGGGCGGGGCCGAGGTGCTCGGCCGCGACGACATCGGCCATCTGGCCGAAGGCATGAGCGCGGATCTGGCGCTGTTCCACCTCGACGGCATCGCGATGGCGGGTGCCGACTGGGATCCAGTGGCGGCGCTGGTGTTCTGCGGACCACATGCCGCGCGCGGTGTTATCGTCGGCGGACGCGTGGTGGTGCGGGACGGCCGGCTGACCACGATCGATCTGTCGCGCGCGCTCGAGCGTCAACGTCGGCTAACGCACGTGCTCATCGACGGATGAATGTGCGTCGTCGTGATCACCCGTTTGGTGCCGGTGGCGCAACTCGGCCAGTGCCCGGTTCACTTCCGCGCCGAGAATGACGATGATCGCTGCGAGCTGAAAAAACACCAGCGCGCTCATCACCTGCGTTAGCCCTGCGTAAAATCTGGAATAGTCGTTCACTTTCAGCCACGACGTAAACAGATTGGCTTCCAGGATCCACAGCACGATGCTGAGCCCGACGCCAGGCAACACATCGGTGATGGTGCGGCGGCCGGCTGCCAGAAATAAGTGATAGGCCAACAACTGCGCGCCGACCGCGCTGGCGACGATGACGTAACGGACGAAGACGTCGAGCCAGCCACGATCGCTCATCAGCAGCAGCCAACTCGGTTTGAACCTTTCCGCCAATTGCGGGCCGACAATGACGCCCCATGCCATGGCCAGCAAACCCAGCGAACTCAGCAGCACCAGAAAGCCGCTCTGCATGAGGCAGGCCGGATAACTCTTTGTCTCGCGCACGCGATAGGCGATGTTGAGGGCCGCACGCAGGCTCTCGATGGCGCTGGTAGCGAAGAACAACGCGATCAGCGCGCCGATTGTCAGCAAGCCAAACCGGCTCTGCCCCATGACCGCCATCACCTCCGGTTCGATCGCCGACGCAACCGGCGCAGGTAGGACGTGGAACAATTCAGCGACGGCGGAGCGTGCCAAAGCAGCCCCCCCGAAATACCCGGCGATGGCACCGAGGAAAATGCAAAATGGGAACAAAGACAGGACAAAAGAGAAAGCAACGGCTCCGGCCATCGAAAATCCGCTGTCGGCGAAAAGTTCGTAAAATGCGTTCCAGACCGCGCGAACCTGCTGCATTGTCGATCCCTTTTGGCAGGCTTGGCCCGGCATGAACTGGCGTGTTCCGGCGACCACCGAAAACCAGTACGCGGGTCGGCATGGGTCGTGCAACGACCGACACGGTCAAGCAATGACCCATGCCGTGGCCGGCTGCTCCCGGTCAAGGCTACATTGCATCGGTCGCGGCGATTTTCTATCGTCGATGACTGGGAAGCTCAGTGTGGCCCATATGCCGTAGCGGCGTCGGGCGGATAATCTGGAGAAAGCCCTCGTGCGCGAAGAACTGCAGCCGACGGCCGCACCACTCGTGGCCCCTGACGTCGACGTGCCCAGCGATGCCATGGCCGATCTGCGTTGCGCCTCACTTGAGCATGCGAGGTCCGCTTTACACGTGGCACTGAGCAAAATCGAAAGTGCGCTCGCCAGCAATGGAGACTGGCGGGCGCTTCGCCAACACGCATCAGGCTTGAGCGATCGGCCCGAATTCGGCGGATTGGACGCCAGCCCGAGACTGCTCGCCGCGCTCAGTCGTGATCCGGCTTTTACGGCGATGCAAGCCGTGCAACGGGCATTGGCTTGTCTCAGATCTGATCCGCCGGCCGTCGACGCCGCACCCGCCGCAACTGAGGTTTCTATCCGTGCGCGGGACGTCGACGAGAATTCTGCCCATCAGCCAAACGCGGTCGATGCCACCTCGATGCTTGCGCCGCAAAACCTCGTGCGGCCCGTGCTCGACCTCGCGATGCGCATTCCGACGCTGCGCTCTCATCAAGGTCGCGCCATGGGACAAAGGTTGGCTGATTTGATACCGACCGCGAGCGATGTCCCAGCGAAACCAGCCGACGAGGCAGACCTCTACGCGGAATATCGAGGCGACATAGACACGACGCGCTTCACCCATGAGGCTGTGGGCATCGACGAGGCCGAGGTCAAAATCACCAGACCAGCCCAGCCCGAGCCGATGCTCATGCCGCGATTGCCGCCACTGCCGTTTTCCGAGCAAGCAATCGAGCGCGGTGGCAAGCTGCCCCGCGCCAGCCGCGCAGCGACAGTCAGATGGGCCGACGCACCGGACGAAGAACCGGGTCACGAGTTTCGTCCCGTCGCATCAGCGCTCGATGAAGCACAGGTGGCGATCATCGTGACGACCGAGAAAACCGAGGCGCAGTCGCGGGCGGAAAGACGCGCGCTCGGCGTCGCGCCGGATCGCGAACAGCACATGCACCGCTTTCTCAAAACCCTGTCGGGATCGTGAGCGATCGACAGCGCGCCGCCCGATTTCAGGGTTTTAAGCCGTGGCCGGGTTCAGCCGTTACTCGTCGAGCGTCGGTTCGGGATGCGGGCGACGCCGGTTCTGTTCGGTGCGATTGCGCCCAGCCAACTGGCTCGCCATTTCGTCGACTTGACGGAGCGCCACCTCGAAGGCGTCGCGGACGGTCAAGGCAAGATCCTCGTTGGCGTGCGCACCTTCGCGCTCGTGATTGATGATGATTGGTTTGCCACCCTTGACCGAAATCTCGATCTTGACTTGAAAGACTTTCGCCTTGGCTGGATTGCGCGCGGGCGCTTCAAGCACGACACGGCATCCATTGATTCGATCAAAATGGCGCGTCAGTTTAGTGAATTTCTCGCGAACGCGCGTTTCCATCGCTTCGCTTTTATCAAGGCCATTGAAATGAATCTCGAGCGGAACCGTCATCAGCACCATCCTTGATCAAGTGCCGCTCAAGTGCGGCTTGCAGAATAGATCACGGTCGCGGGTGGATTGGAACCGTACAAATATATTTACTCCAAAACCTGGAACCATGCAGACATTATCGACAATAAGAGACGCTCCGTAATTGACGGAGCGCCCCTGGCAGGCCGGAAGTTCGACGTGCCCAACCGACGCGAAGCGAAATTGCGGCAACGCTCCACGTAGCCGCATCTCGCGGCGTCGGGCGAGAGACCGCCCCGGCCGGAGCGCGACCAGCGCGTGAGGCCCAAGACGTGCCCAACCGACGCGAAGCGAAATTGCGGCAACGCCGCACGTAGCCGCATCTCGCGGCGTCGGGCGAGAGCCCGCCCCGGCCGGAGCGCGACCAGCGCGTGAGGCCCCAGACGTGCCCAACCGACGCGAAGCGAAATTGCGGCAACGCGCACGTAGCCGCATCTCGCGGCGTCGGGCGAGAGCCCGCCCCGGCCGGAGCGCGACCAGCGCGTGAGGCCCAAAGACCTCAGCGCTTGACGAGCGCGTCGCGGATTTCCCTGAGGTATACTTCCGACGGCGGCGGCGATCCCGGTGCCTCGGCTGCCTTTTCCTTGGCCATGCGCTTCTTCATTTCATTCATCGCCTTGACCAGCATGAAGATGGCGAAGGCGGTGAAGGCAAAGTTGATCAACGCATTGACGAACAGGCCGTAGCTGATGGCAACTTCAGGCACCTTGGCAGCCACGTCGCCAGCTTTCAAAACCAGCTTGTAGGCGGAAAAATCAGCGCCGCCCAAGGCCAGGCCGATCGGCGGCATGATCACCTTATCGACCAAGGTGGAGACGATGGGGGCAAACGCTGCCCCCATGATGACGCCGACCGCGAGGTCGACAACGTTGCCACGCATGGCAAACTCTTTGAATTCCTGCAGCATAGACATGGATTTTTTCTCCTCAGCGCGTCGCAACAGCGGCGCCCCCCCTGCCATGGCGATGGGCCATGTCCCAGCGACGCGGCCGTGACTGCCAGATATCAATCCGTGGATCGATCCCGATTCGGAAAACCCCGTGCAAGTCCTACTTAGGTCCACTCAGGTGCCAGCGCAACCGTGCCTGCGGACAACTGTTAGCAAGCTCCGGCAACACGTTTCCGATCGGCAGGGAAAAGTCTTATTGCGTGTGCACCGCGCGGTCCGGCACGCTCAGCCCGGCAGCACCCGCCGCTCCATCCTGCATGGCGGCGAAATTGACGGCGTCACCGGTGAATTGCTGCGTCCACATCATTTCGGCAACTTTCAAACTGGGGCGCAAACGCATCGGCAGCACCGAGCCCGCCTGATCGAGCAGTTCGAACGTCCGCGCGAAATTCGGATGCGTCATGATCGCCAGCGCCGGATCGTCGGCCGACGCCGTCGCGGTCATCAGCGGGGCGATCGGGAACGGCCGGTAGGAGAGTTCATCGGGGTGATCTTCGTCGAAGGCTGGCGCAGAAACAAATTGCGGTTCGGCTTGGAAATCAGCGGGTGGCGGCAGAACCGGCGGCTCAGGCGCGAAAGCCAAAACCGTCGCCGCTTCGGTCCTTGTTTTCGAACGCGCCACCGGAGTTGGCGGGGCCAGCAAACGTGGTCCTTCGGCGGTCTTCTGCGGCGTGAAGGCCGCCTTCTGGATCAGCACATTCATTTGCGCCTGTTCGGACGCCGACGGCATCGCCAGGCGCGACGGTCGATCGACCAGACGCGGAGCCTCGATCAACTGGGGCGGCTGATAGGAAGCCATCTGAAGACCTCCCCGGCCACTCGGCGATAAACGCGGCGCAGCGTCTGCCACGGATTGAAACGTGTTGGCGGGATCCACCGTCCCGTCCAAGCCGGCAACGGCAATCGGCGGACGACGTCCCGCGCGGCTGTCATAGAAGGCGGTGATCTGCCGCGCCAGATCCTTGTATCCGACTTTGGCAGCCCGCACGTCGTCCGGCGTGATCGGCCCACCATCGGCAGGCTGGTGCTGGGAGTGCCCACTCGGGAACAGCAGTGCCAGTTCCGGTCGCGGCATGCGCGGCCAGTGTCTGACGCGATCGGTGTCGATATGCACGAACTGGATTGCCGACGTCGGATAATAGCCGACGCCGCCACGTTCGCGGATGAGCGCCGAATAGCGCAGCGCCTTCAGCGGGACATCGGGGAAATGCACGTCGGCAGCCTTTCCCAGAATGTGCCGGCTTTCACTCGCCTGGCCGCCGACGGTGGCACGCAACGCCTCGTTGGTCGAACGCGACCGGTAACCTGAAATGATGTGAATGGGTTGCTTTGAGCCGAGTTCGGTATGGATTTCCCACAACAGATCAATCAGCGCCGGGTCCATCTTGGTCGGCTCATTCTTGCGCCAATCGCGGAAGGTCCAGTTGAATTTGTCGAGCGCTCCAGCCACGTACTGCCCGTCGCGCTTGAATTCGATCGTCGTGGTTTCGTTGTTGTGGATGTTGAAAAAAGTCAGCGAGCGAACTTCCCCCGCGGCGCGCGTGCGGTCGGGCGCCGCCGCCATCAAGGCCAGCGCGATCGCACATAACAGCGTCCCCGCCCGCTTCGCCGTGGACTGCAGTGGCCGATACATGAAACCCAACGCGCCGTCCCCCAAGCGATGCTGCGGGCCAACACCCCGCCCGCAACCGTAATCATTTCGAGTTAAAACATAATAACAGTTGCTCTATGCCCGCATGTGGGCCGCGATGCGGCGATGGCATGGCGAAACTTCAGAAACTGGACGAACCCGTTAACGGCAGGAGCCCTTACGGCTCACCGGCGCGCGTCCCATCAATCGGTCAGACAGGTCGGCGCGCCCTCGGCCCACGATGGACCCGGCGCCGGCGTCGGCACGCCTGCACGCAGCGGCTGAGTAACCGAGGGCGCGGCGGTCGCTGTCGCTGCCGGCGGGGTCGACGGCGGCGGAGCCCCCGGCTGCGGCAGTAGTTGATCTAGCAACCGCGGCGCGAAATACGGAATGAAGCCATAGCCGCGCAGGCGCTGCCGTGCGGTTTCGATCTTGGCCTGATCGCTCAAGTATTCCACGGCGAATACAGGAATGCGGTCGGCGCGCGCCCGCTTGAGGTCGCGCAGCGACTGGCTGACGCTTTCGGCATCGTTGGCAGCTTCGGTGAACGCCAGCCCGTACAGCAGATCCTCTTTCGCCACCCCGTCGAGCAGGTGGCGTACCCGAGCATGCACCAGCAATTCCTCGGCGTTCTGCATCACCACCAGGAATTTCGGATTTTGCGCGCGTGCCGCGTCGGCGATGCGTTGCAGGAAAACGATCATATCGGCTTCCGCCGTCGGCCGCTCTTTCGCCCACTCGCTATAGACGTCGGTGCGATCGAGATAGATGCCGTCGAAGCCCTGGGCCTGAATGCGCGACAGATAACCGCCTGCCGCATCGAGGATCAATGTCTGCCAGTCGGCCTCCCAGAAGCGGGCGGGATAATTGCCGGGCCAGTTCGGATTGACGGCGCCGAGCCATGCCGGCGCGGTCGCGCGCTTGCACCAGACACCCTGCCAATAAAAGCGATATTGTTCGGCCTCGCCGATGGACATATAGGCGAGCACGATGCGGCGCGTGCCGTCAGGCCTGAGTTTGAGCGCGGCGACTTCAGCCGGCTCGAACATGAGTTTGCCGAGATGCCGGGCGGCGTAGCCGTGATCGACCACGAGAACGTCGGCGTCGACGGCAGCCAAGGCCGCGAGGTCGTTGATGCGGAGCTGGTAGGCCCAGCTTCGCGCCGCCACGAGCGGAGCACGACGCGCTTCAAGGCTGATGCCTGCGCGCGGCGGTTTAGGTTGAGTGTCCGCCAGCGCCTCTGTGCCAGTGCACAGTATCCAGGCTGCGATCGACCACAGGCACCGGGCCAGCACGCCCCGCACCCGCAACACCTGCAGACCCGATCCCGCACGCGGCGTAACGCTCACGCAGCAGCCTCAGAAATTGAACACATTCTTGACCCAGTCGCCGACCGGATCGCCTGATTTTTTCTGCCGCTGTTCGGCAAAACGCCGGCGTTCCTGCATGCTCAAGGGTACGAAGCGCTCCTCGCGCTGCTGCGCAATGAGATTGATCTTGCCCTCCAGGCCGAGCTGGATGCGATTTTCGTGGCCGTAAATATCGGCGACCGTCTGCAACTTGCCGTCGTCGTCCACCCATGCGGTGAAATACGTAATGTGCACCGGGATCGGCGTCGTCAGCTTGATTTCGGTGTTGTCGGGGCCGCTGGTGGCTTGCCTGTCGACTTGCGCGCGCGTCCAACCCTTGTCGGCACTCAAGATGACTTCAGCCAACTTGAGCGGATCGCGCACCCGCATGCAACCGTGGCTGTAGGCGCGAACAGACTCGTTGAACAAGCTTTTAGACGGAGTGTCGTGGAGATAGACGTCGTGCTTGTTGGGGAACAGGAACTTGACGCGGCCAAGCGCATTGCCTTCGCCCGGCGGCTGGAAA
Source organism: Hyphomicrobiaceae bacterium (assembly GCA_025350265.1). Taxonomy (GTDB): domain Bacteria; phylum Pseudomonadota; class Alphaproteobacteria; order Rhizobiales; family Hyphomicrobiaceae; genus JABFRJ01. The sequence goes on from JANXYD010000030.1 coordinate 14,716, forward strand.
ATGTGCACCTGCCGCATGTCGACATCGATCCAATCGACCTCGCGCGAATCGACGACGCGGCCGTTGATTTCGGCCCGTAGCCCAGACCTCTCCAGCGAGCCCTTGCCGCTTAGCAGGCCCGGTTGGAGTTCCTTGTACTTGATACTTTCCGGCACGTTCCAGAACGGCTTGAACACGACCAGCCGCATGCTGTCGGAGAAGATCGGCGTCATCGTAGCGGACTTGCCGGTGACGATGCGCTCCTTGTGTATGAGCTTGCCGTCGCGCACAACGCTGACGGTGAATTCAGGAATGTTGGGCTGGATGTAGGTCTGCCCCATGTCGGGCATCCAGCGCCACATCTCAAGATTGGCCAGCAGCTTGCGTTCGAGCGCCGCCGGCGACATTACCTTGGCGACTGGCGAGCCGGCGGCTTTCTTGCCTTTCGGCGTCTCCAAGGCGGTCGGCGCCGCTGGTGCATCAGCGACCGCTTGACCAGCGCGCAGCGCCACATACTTCAATCGCAGCTTTTCGAACTGCGGGTTTTGCGGATGGAAGCCACGCAGCGTCGCATCCGGATCTTTAGAAACCGCCAGCGTGTCAAGGATCTTTGCCGGTGCGAGCAGTTGCGCTTTGCGGTCGATCGCACCACTGAGGGCTGAGGGATCCACACGTCCGCCACGTGCATAACGGGCATACTTCAAGGCCGCAAACGTCAGCGTGGCTTCGGCCTCCGCGAGGTCCGTGCGCGAGGCATCGGCCGCAACCGCCTGGGGCAGCTTGAAGGCATCGATCGCCAGCCCGTAACTGTCCGCTTTGCCTATTTCGGCGATCAATTGTTTGGCAGCAGCCGTCAACCCACCCTCTCCGACCCAAACGGGTGCACCCTGGCGGGTTTCGTAGAATTTCTGGGCGGCGTCGCGATCTTCACGCGCAACGGTGCCGCCCTTTTCGCGCCCGATGCGGGCCGACAGCTCACTCGCCAGCGCGAAGATGGGCGGCGGTGTCACAACAGACGGCACGCTCGCGGCCGTAGCCGGAACCTGCGGCGCGGGCTGCTCCGTTATCGTCACCGGCTGGGCGACAGCTCCTGTGGGTGCTGGAGCCGGTGCTACCTCGAGTGCGGCCGGCGTTACGGCGGCAGGCGGCGTTGCGACTACGCTGGCAGCCGGCGCAACAGCCGGTGGCACCGCAGCGTCCTTCGACGTCGCGGCGTTGACGTCGCCGATCACGGGAGCCTGCATGCTGATGGCTGGAGCGGACGCAACCGCGGGAAGATCCTCGGCGGAACTTCGCTGTGACAAAGCGCCCGTCATCGTGAGGGTTGCGATCGAAGCGACCGCTAAGCGGCGGACCCCAAAACTGTTCACCGACTTGTAACCCGACATAACGCAAAACTCCGACACACCCGCATCAACTCACACGCATTGGAGGCGGGCCCCCGGTCCACGCTAATCTGCGGACGCGACGCTGCCTAGACAAATTCTGGATTTCCAGAGGCCACGCCCGACGTTGGCGCTAAACCGTGGCTTTTTAGCGCCAACAGGCGTCGGCGCGGCCGTCGACAGAAATTATCACGGCAGCGCTCCGGCTCAGACCGTTTCGGCAACGCGTTCCTCGAGCCCGTAATCGCGCATCTTGCGGTACAGCGTCGAGCGGCCGATGTTGAGACGCTTGGCGACCTCGGTCATATGCCCGCGATAGCGCCCCAGCGCCAGCCGGATCATGTCGGCTTCGACGGCTTCCAACGACCGGATGTCGCCGGCATCGTCGACAGCGGGAATGCCGAGCGCGCTTTTGGCACCGTTTGCCGGCAGGCTCATGGTCTGCGGCGTCAGGTGATCGGCGCCGATCATGGCCGGACCAGCCATCACCGGCATCTTTGCGACGTTGCCTGGCGCTGCCGGAACGGTGGCCTTGAAGCCATCGACGTGCGTTGCGATCTGCGGGAATTCGTCGACGCCGAGATCGGTGCCGTCAGACAGCACCACCGCGCGGAACACGGTGTTCTCAAGCTGGCGGACGTTGCCCGGCCAGCTGTAGGCCGTGAGCAATTTCATCGCCGCCTCGGTGATGCCGGCGACGCGTTTGCCTTCCTCGGCCGCGAACCGCGCCAGGAAATAGCGCGCCAGTTCCGGCACATCGCCCAGGCGGTCGCGCAACGGCGGCACCCAGATCGGGAACACGTTGAGCCGATAGTACAGATCCTCGCGGAACTTGCCGTCGCGCACTTGCTGGATCATGTCGCGATTGGTTGCCGAGATGAGGCGGAAGTTGACCTTGATTGGCTTCTTGCTGCCGACCGGATCGATCTCGCCTTCCTGCAGTGCGCGCAACAGCTTGACCTGTACGTCGAGCGGCAACTCGCCCACTTCGTCTAAAAACAACGTGCCGCCATCGGCCTCCTGGAACTTGCCGATGCGCTTGTCGACGGCGCCGGTGAACGCGCCCTTCTCGTGCCCGAACAGAATGCTTTCAACCAGATTTTCCGGGATCGCACCGCAGTTGACGACGATGAACGGCTTCTGCCGGCGTTCGCTCTCGCCCTGGATCGCCCGCGCGATCAATTCCTTGCCGACGCCCGATTCGCCTTCGATCAGCACAGGAATGTTGGAAGCGGCGGCACGTCGGCCGAGCGCTACCACTCGGTTCATGGCCTCGCCGCGCATGACGAGGTCGCCGAACGTCAGCGTGCCCTCCACCTTCTTCTTGATGCGGGTGATCTCGCCTTGCAAGGCTTCGATCTTCAGTGCGCTCTTGATGGAAATGTCGAGCCGCTCGGGGCTGGCCGGCTTGACGATGAAATCGACGGCACCTGAGCGCATCGCAGCGATGGCGGCATCGATCGAGCCGGTCGCGGTCTGTACGATGATCGGCGGCATGCCCGGCTTGGAGCCGATGCGGTCGAGCACGGCCAAACCGTCGACGCCGGGCATCACGAGATCGAGGAACACGAGAGAAATCGCGGCGCTGTCGGCACCTTCGAGGATCTGCAACGCCTGCTCGCCACCTTGCGCAGTCTTGGTATCGTAACCGAGCCGCTTGATGTGCTCTTCGAGAATGCGGCGCTGGATCGGATCGTCATCGACGATCAGGACACGTTTTGCCATGGGAACACGAACTCTACTCAACGGGGACGCAACAAGCGGAGCCGAACAGACACCGCGCCAACGCTCGGGGCGGCAACGGCAGCCCCTTCATCAGCCAAGATGCAGCACAAGGGTAAACGCCGAGTTGAGAAACGCTCCGTCGTGGGTCTTTTTCGCAACGGCCCAATGGCGCGCCCTGCGAAGTCATGCCGTTTTGACGCTGGGGTTAAAATCGGCTTTAGGTGCGGCACGCCATTCCCCACCCGTGTGCGCCATCCCCCGGAGATTTTGAATGACCACCAGTGCGACCGCCTCAGCCAAGGAAACCGATCTCGGCGCGATGCCGGAATGGGATCTGACGGCGCTGTATGCACGGCCGGATGCGCCGGAGATCGCAGCCGACCTTGCCCGCGCGCGCAGCGATGCCGCACACATCAAGGCCAACTACCAAGGCCACCTGACGACCCTGGCGGCCGACGGCGGCAAGCTGTTAGTCGCGGTCAAGGCTTACGAAGCGCTCTCAGACCTGATCGGGCGGCTCGGTTCGTATGCCGGATTGTTGTATGCGGCCAATACAGCCGACCCGGCGCGCGCCAAGTTCTATGGCGATATCCAGGAAGACATCACCGCCATCACCACCGACCTGGTGTTCTTCGAACTGGAAATGAACCAGATCGACCCGGCCACGCTCGCATCCGCCCTGCAGCATCCGGCGCTCGCCCACTACAAGCCCTGGTTCGACGACCTCACCAAGGAAAAGCCCTATCAGCTCGAAGAAAAGCTCGAGCAGGTCTTCCACGAAAAATCCACCACGTCGCGCGCCTCGTGGAACCGCTTGTTCAATGAAACGATGACCGCGCTCCGCTTCGACGTGGACGGCGAGCCGGGCCCGTTGGCGCTGGAGCCGGCGCTCAATTTGCTGTCGAGCCCGCTGCCGTCGCGGCGTAAGGCTGCAGCCGACGCGGTATCGAAGGTGCTGAAAGACAATAACCGGCTGTTCACGCTGATCACCAATACGCTGGCCAAGGACAAGGAAATTTCAGATCGCTGGCGCGGCTTCAAGGATGTGGCCGACAGCCGCCATTTGGCCAACCGCGTCGAGCGCGAGGTGGTGGACGCCTTGGTGGCAGCGGTTCACGACGCCTATCCGCGCACGGCGCATCGCTACTATGCGTTGAAGGCGAAATGGCTCGGCATGGATAAGCTCGCCTATTGGGACCGCAACGCGCCGTTGCCGGACAAACCCGAACGCGTCATGACGTGGAAAGAGGCAGAGCATACGGTGCTGTCGGCCTACGCAGGCTTTGCCCCTGAGATGAGCGCTATCGCCAAGCAGTTCTTCGATCGCGGCTGGATCGACGCGCCGCTGCGTGAAGGCAAGCAGCCCGGTGCTTTCTCGCACCCCACCGTGCCGTCGGCACATCCGTTCGTGCTGATGAACTATCAGGGCAAGGCGCGCGACGTGATGACGTTGGCGCATGAGTTGGGCCACGGCGTGCATCAAGTGCTGGCCGCGCCGCAAGGACCGCTGCTCGCACCGACGCCATTGACGCTGGCCGAGACGGCGTCCGTCTTCGGCGAGATGCTCACCTTCAAGGCGCTATTGGCTGACGCCACCGACCCGCGCGAGCGCAAGGCGCTGATAGCCGGCAAGGTCGAGGACATGATCAACACCGTCGTGCGGCAGATCGCGTTCTACACGTTCGAGCGGCGCGTGCATGAAGCGCGGCGGGCGGGCGAGTTAACGTCCGAACAACTCGGCGACATCTGGATGGACGTGCAGCGGCAGAGCCTGGGACCGGCGGTCGACCTGAAAACCGGATACGAGAATTTCTGGGCGTATATTCCGCACTTCATTCATTCGCCGTTCTACGTCTACGCCTATGCGTTCGGCGACTGCCTCGTCAATTCGCTGTATGGTTTGTATCAGGAGGCGCATCCAGGCTTCGTGCAGAAGTATTTCGACATGCTGAAAGCGGGTGGCTCCAAGCATCATTCGGAACTGCTGGCCCCGTTCGGCCTCGACGCCCGCGATCCCGCCTTCTGGCAAAAAGGCCTGAGCGTGCTGGAGGGCATGATCGACGAGCTGGAGCGCATGTGAGCTGCTGCAGCTACGCGGCTGCCTTCATGAAATTGCTACAGCTTCTGGGCATGTCGTGTTGTGGTTTCGGCATCTGATCAGATGTGCGGGGGATGGGGTGGAATGCGAAGCCCGTCGGTTGAGTGAGTACTTGATGTTTGTGCGACCTCCGTACTCAGAAGTTGACGCTTCCCCCGCCGCCGGTTTGAAAACCACTAAGCATCTGCGACTGCCCAAGCTCGCCGACGGTACCGAGCCCGCCTCGCTGCCCCCCGACGATGACGCGCGCGTGGCGCAGTTGCGCAGTTTCTGCGTTCTGGATAGCAACAAGGATCCGCGTTTCGACCGCATCACGCGGCTGACGTCGGAATTGCTCGACGTGCCGATCGTTCTTGTCTCGCTGGTCGATACCTCGCGGGAGTGGTTCAAGTCATGGTGTGCCGGTTTGCATTTCCCGAGCATCCTAAAATCTGAGAACCGGCTCGCGTTGGGCCTAGGTCGGGTCAAGCGGTCGCGCGACCCGACCATCTCGCGGTGCCATGCGCGTGTGCTGGGTCGCGCCGCTTTGACCTAGGCTACAGGTGCGCGTCACCGCCTCAGACCTCGACGTTATGCGCGGCCGCATACGCCTTGAGCGGCTCGCGCAGGCTGCCTTCGGCGGTGGCCATCATCACGGCCATGTGCGCTGCAAGATCTGCCGTATCGACACCCAGCACCATCGACTTGACCGGGCCGATATTGGACGGTGCCATCGAAAAGCTTCGATAGCCGATCCCGATCAGCGCCATTGCATCAACAGGCGAACCCGCCATCTCGCCACACAACGAAATCGGCGTGCGATGCCGGCCGGCGGCGTCGGCGACGCTTTTCAACGCGCGCAAGGCCACCACTGACAGCCGGTCGTAGCGACTGGCGACCCGCTCGTTGTTGCGGTCGGCGGCGAACAGATACTGCAGCAGGTCGTTGCTGCCGACAGATACGAAATCGACACGCGGCATCAACGCGTCGAGCTGATAAAGCAACGACGGCACCTCGAACATCACGCCGACGTGGACGCGCTTGGGCAGCGGACCACCGCGCCGATCCAACAGCTCCAGTTCGCGATCGATCAGCGCGCGCGCCGCGTCGAACTCGCTGACCGCCGTTATCAACGGCAGCATGACGCGCAACTCGCGCGCGCCTGCTCCCCGCAACAGCGCGCGGATTTGCGTCCGCAGCAACCCCGGGCGGTCGAGCGCCATGCGGATGGCGCGCCAGCCAAGCGCCGGATTCTCTTCGGCCGGATGCCGCAGATACGGCAGCGCCTTGTCGCCGCCGACATCGAGGGTTCGGAAAGTGATCGGCCGGTCGCCAGCCAGATCCATCACTTCGCGATAGAACTGCGTTTGCCGCTCCATGCGCGGCAGTGCCTGCGCCACCATGAATTGCAGCTCCGTGCGAAACAGACCGATGCCGTCGGCACCGGCTGCTTCGATCTGCGGCATGTCGACGAGCAGGCCGGCATTGATGCTGAGCCCGATGCGCTGGCCGTCGAGGGTCAAGGGCGGCACCGACTTCAGCAATTTGTATTTGCGCCGTTTGCGGGCACGGAAGCGCGCCTTGTCGGCATACGACGCGATGATCTCGGACGAGGGTCGAATATGCACGTCGCCGGTTTCGGCATCGACGATGATCGGATCGCCGCTGTCGACGCGTTCCATGACGCCGCGCGCTTGGCCAACGGCAGCAATACCCAGTGCCTTGGCGACGATGGCGACGTGGCTCTGGCCGCCGCTGTCCTCGATGACGAGGCCCTTGATGCGGGTCCGGTCATAGTCGAGAAGATCTGCCGGGCCCATGGTGCGGGCGACCAGCACCGTGTCGGCCGGCAAGGCTTTTGCGCCGCCGTTGCCGGTCTTGCGGCCGGCGAGGACGCGCAACAGCCGATCCGACAGTTCGTCCAGGTCTTTCAGGCGCTCGCGCAAATAGGTGTCCTTGTGGGCGCCCATGCGGGCACGGGTGTCGTTCTGGACACGGGCGACCCCGGCTTCTGCGGTCAGGCCCTGCTGGATCGCCTCCTTCATGCGGCGCAACCAACCGCGATCATTGGCGAACATGCGATAGGCTTCAAACACCTCGCGATGTTCGCCGGCCGCCGCCATATCGTTTTGTTCGAGCAGTTCATCGAGGGTGGCCTTCAGTTCGGCCACCGCCGTTTCCAGGCGCTCGATCTCGACCGCCGGTTGTTCGCTGCGCAATTCGGTGACGACGATACGGCTCTCGTGGATGACGACGTGCCCCAGCGCCAACCCGTCGGCGATGGGCTGGCCGCGCACCACATGCGAACGCGAGCGCGAAAATTCGGCCGCCGAGTTGACGCCGGCCACGTCGCCGGAAACCAGATGCTCTGCCAGCACCATGGCGGTGGTTTCGAGCACTTCGACATCGTCGTCGGAATAAAGCCGCTCAGTGCGGTTTTGCACGACCAGCACGCCGAGCACGTCGCTGCCGCCGCGCGAGACCGGCACCGCCAGCAGCGAATGATAAATCTCTTCGCCGGTCTCGGGCCGATAGGAGAACGACGGGTGGTTCTGGGCATCCGGCTCGTTGACCGGCTGGGCCAGATGCGCGCAAAGCCCCACCAACCCTTCGCCGCGCATCATGAAGGTGATATGTTTGGCAGCAGGGTTTAGACCTTCGGTGGCGAACAGCTCCAGGCTGCCATCCTGCCGCTTCAGATAGATCGAACAGACATCGGCGACCATGTGGCCGGCAACCTGCCGCACGATGGTGTCGAGGCGGGCCTGCCCATCGCTCGGTTCGGCCATGATCTGACGCAGCCGGCGCATGAAGATGCGCAGCGCAGGCTCAGGGCTGGCAACGCGCGGGTCTTGGCCTCGCTGTTTGTGCATGCTCGCCTGCCGAGGGTTTCTAGTGTCGATCCGCTATCAATAAGCCTTGGTGTCGCGACAATGTGTCGAAGCAGCCGCGACACCGTGCCGTGTCGGCCGTTGTTGGCCTGCCCTATCGCTTGATGTTACCCACCTCACCCCTCCGCGTCTCGTTCATAGCACGATGGGACACGGAACCGGCTGCCTAATTATACGGCAAACTGCATCGCAGTGTGAGTGCCGGGCAGCGCAATCTCAGTCCTTGTCGAGGCCGTAGAGCGAGTGCAGCGTCCGCACTGCCAATTCGGAATAAGCCGCGTTGATCAACACGGAGATCTTGATCTCACTGGTGGTGATGGCCAGAATATTTATGCCTTTGTCAGCCAACGCCTTGAACATCATGGCAGCGACCCCGGCATGACTGCGCATGCCGACGCCGAT
>JANXYD010000053.1 GCA_025350265.1 Hyphomicrobiaceae bacterium
TCGACGATCCCGCCGGGCGGCTGAAAATAAATCCGTTGGCGGACCCGCCGCTGATGCTCGACCTGGTGCTGATCGAGCCATCGCGCCGGCCAATGTCGAAGGCAGCCCAGGTGATGCTGGCGATGCTCGAAGCTGAAGCCATCAGGCTGAATGCACGCTGGGATTTGCCTGTGGAGAAGCCCACACCAGCGCCGCGCGGAAAGGCGCGGGTGGCGGCGAAGTGAAGCTGCCAGCGCTTATCCACACGACTTCTACTCACCACTGTTCAGCGGACGTTCATGGCTTGGGGCTTAGGTCAGGCATTATCGTGAGCGGCTGCGCTTCAATGGTTAAAACGGCCCGCGCGGCACCCAGCAAGGACGGACGGCATGGCTCGGGACCTGTCGAGACATTTCCGCATACTCAGGCCGTTGGTAGCGCTGCTGCTGGCCGGGCTGTTGACGGCGTCGGGGCCGTCGTGCGGCATCGCGCAGGGTTCGGGGTGCTCGGATCATTGCAAGGCGGCGTTCGGGGCCTGCTATAAGTCGACCGCCAACCGGGCTGCGTGCGAGGCCCAGCTGCAGCAGTGTCTCGAGGGTTGCCTGACGCAGCGTCACTGATACTTTTTCATTCCGAGCGCAGTATCGCGTCTCATGCAAAACCGCTTCACACGTCATGTTTTCTGCGCAGCGATAACGCGTGGGTGAGGAAATCTGCCAGCGCTGCGATATCGTCGAGGTAGAATACGGGCAGCGCCGAGGCGTGGGCATCCGGTGTGTCGGTGGCGATGGCGATGATATCTGGATCGGCGGGCGCCAGACTGCCGCCACTGGCCGAGCCGGCGCGGCGCACTTCGATTTTCGCGATGGGCGCGCGCTTGTAGCCTTCGACGATGATCAAGTCGGCCGGAGCCAGCATGGCGATGACTTCGTCAAACGGCGGTTCGGGCAAGCCGTGCAACTCGGTGAGGACGGCCAGCCGTTGCCGCGACACGATCGCCACTTGTGCGGCACCTGCCTGGCGATGCCGCGCGCTGTCGGTTGCGCCGTCGTCCAACTGGAAGGCATGATGGGCGTGCTTGACGGAGGCGACGCGCATCCCGCGGGCGACGAACTCAGCGATCAGACGCACGGCCAGCGTGGTCTTGCCGGAATTCTTCCAGCCGGCGATGCCGATGATGGGGGTGCCGTGCGGGCTTCGATAGTGACTCATGGCGCAAGCCGGGCCAGCAGGCGGCGGGCCTCGTCTAGTTCAGAGGGCGTGTTGGCGTTGAAGAAGGGGTCCACGCGTTCGCCGCCGGCATCGAGATCGTCGAAATCGACGGGGATGGTGCCGTGCACGTCGGTCCAGCGCAGGACTTTGCGGACACCTGCGCGCAATGCCGCGTCAAGGTCATCGGCCAGCGCCACCGGCCAGCAGCCGATCACCGGATGCAATTCGCCGCCAGACCGGGCAATGGCGATCGCGCGAGGGTGCGCCGCGATGGCGTGTGTCAGCCGCGACACCAGATCGGCCGGCAGGAACGGGGCATCGGCAGATACGCTAACGATGTGGGTGGCAGCCGGCGCGTTGGTCGCGGCCCACCGCATGCCAGCCAGCACGCCGGCCAGCGGGCCGACGAAGCCCTCGATGGTGTCGGCGGCGACCGGCAGGTCGAATTCGGTAAAGCGTCTGGGATCGCCGTTGGCGTTGATCACCAATGCTGAAACCTGCGGCTGAAACCGCTGGATGACCTGGCCCAGCATGGTCGTTGTACCCAGTGATAACAGCGCTTTGTCGCCGACTGGTGCGACGCCGCCACTTTTTATCTCGGACGCGAACATGCGGCGCGACAGTCCACCGGCGAGGATGACGCCGGCGGGCCGGTCGGTGAGGGGGCTGGACGTCGGCATGGCGGGCTGCCTCGTGAGACGCGGTCAGTCGATCAGCCGGCGACGGCACCGGCCTTCAGCAGCTTATAATTGATGCTGTCGAGCAGGGCCTCGAAACTGGCATCGACGATATTGGGGGAAACGCCGACCGTGAACCAGCGTTCGCCATTGGATTTGTCGTGCGTCTCGACTAGCACGCGGGTGACCGCTTCGGTGCCGCCGGTCAAGATGCGCACTTTGTAATCGACCAGCTCAATGTCCTTGATGATGGACTGATAGCGGCCGAGATCCTTGCGCAAGGCGCTGTCGAGTGCGTTGACGGGGCCGTTGCCTTCCGCGACAGACCACAAGGCTTCGGCTTCGCCGGTGACAAACACTTTTACCTGCGCTTCCGATACGGTGATTTGCTCGCCTATCGCATTATGCCGGCGTTCGACCATCACGCGGAAGCTGTCGACCTGGAAATATTGCGGCACCTCGCCGAGCAGACGCCGGGCCAGCAGTTCGAACGATGCGTCTGCACCATCGTAGGCGTAACCGGCGGCTTCGCGTGATTTCACATTGTCGAGCAAGGTGGCGATGCGCGGATCTGAGCGCGTCACGTCGACGCCAAGTCGCTCCAGTTCGTAGATGAGATTGGATTTGCCGGCCTGATCGGACACCAGCACGCGGCGGCGATTGCCGACGCACTCCGGCGCGATGTGCTCGTAGGTTTCCGGCTCCCTGAGGATCGCCGAAGCATGGATGCCGGCCTTGGTGGCGAAAGCGCTTTCGCCCACGTAGGGGGCGTGCCGATCGGGTGAGCGGTTGAGCATTTCGTCGAGCAGGCGACTGGCGCGCACCAACCCGGCGAGGCTTGCGGGCGTGATGCGCGTTTCGAATTGCTCGGCGAATTCGGATTTGAGCAGCAGCGTGGGGATGATCGAGGTGAGATTGGCGTTGCCGCACCGTTCGCCGAGCCCGTTGAGCGTGCCCTGGATCTGCCGGCAACCGGCGCGCACGGCGGCCAGCGTATTGGCGACGGCGTTCTCGGTGTCGTTGTGGGTGTGGATGCCGAGATGCGTGCCGGGGACGGTTTGCACCACGTCCTCGACGATGGCGGCGACTTCGTGCGGCAGCGTGCCGCCGTTGGTATCGCACAGCACCACCCAGCGTGCGCCGCTGTCGTAGGCTGCCTTGGCGCATTGCAGGGCATAGGCGCGATTGGCCTTGTAGCCGTCGAAGAAGTGTTCGCAATCGATCAGCGCTTCTCGGTTGCCCGACGCGCGTACGGCTTTGACCGACTCGACGATGCCGTCGATGTTTTCGTCGTTGGTGATGCCGAGTGCCACGCGCACGTGATAATCCCACGCCTTGGCGACCAGACAGACCGCATCCGTGCGCGATTGCAGGATGGCTTGAAAACCGGGATCGTTGGCGGCCGAGCGGCCGGCGCGCTTAGTCATGCCGAACGCGGTGAAACGGGGGGGCGTGCGGGCCGTACTGCCGGTATCGAACGGGTTGGACGCGAAGAACTCAGTGTCGGCTGGGTTGGCACCGGGATAGCCGCCCTCGACATAATCGACGCCGAGGTCGGCGAGAATTTTCGCGATGCGGCGCTTGTCGTCCAACGAGAAATCGACACCGGTGGTCTGCGCGCCGTCGCGCAGCGTGGTGTCGAACAGATAAAGGCGTTCGCGGCTCATGCTGGAACTTTCGGCTCGGCGCCAAGCTGTTTTTTCATCGTGGTGTTGGATAGCCAGACGTCGCCGAGCGGGCGCGCATTACGCTGGGTTGCCACGTAGCCGCGATGCTCGAAGAACGGCAAGGCCATGTCGCTGGCGTCGACCGTGACGCTGGTTGCGCCGCGGGCCGTCGCAATGCGTTCCAGCGCATCCAACAACGTCGAGCCGACGCCCTGGCCGGCACCATGGGGATGCACGTAGATGAGATCGATTTCGGTGTTGCCTTTCAGCGTGGCGAAGCCCTGGAGCTGTCCGCCGGCACCGACGATCAGCGTCACTCCGGCAGCCAGGCGCTGGCCGAATGCGGTGGCATCTTCGGCCGCTTCGATCCACGCGGCGCGCTGCGCCTCGTCGTAGCTGTCTTGCGTCAGTTCCTCGATGCTTTGGGCGAATAGATCACGCAAGGCATTGGTGTCGGACGGCAGGAAGGGGCGGAGTTTGTGAAGTGTTTTGGTCATTGAAGGGGCCAAGTTTCGGTGTCGTGATCGGGGTGCTGGTGGGAAACGATGCCGGCATAGTGCGCCGCGATCCCCGCCGTCTCGGCGGGAGACCGCTCTGGCAAAGCGGGCAAGTTGTCGACCCACGGCAGCCGCGTGTCGCGTGCCAATTGGATCATCGGCGCTATCTCGGCCGCACGGTCGAATGCGGCGATCGACATGCCGATGCCGCCGCCAGCAGTTTCAGTTCTGTCGATCTCGAACGTGAGCGGGGTGCCGCAATCGGCACAGAACCCGCGCCGCACCTTGCTGGAGGAGCGAAAATGTTTCAGCGCGCCGCGCGTGACGTCGAATGCCGCGACCGTGACGAATACGCCGGCGATGCCGCCGGTTGCCTTCTGGCACATGCGGCAATGGCAGACCGAGGCGCGACCGAGGCTGGCTGCGCGGAAGCGGATCGCGCCGCATTGGCAGCCGCCGGTGTAAGACTGGTCCGAAGTCACCGCTTCATCTCCCAGGTGGTGACAATGTCGCCGGTCTTGGGGTCTTTGGCGTCCTTCAAGACGACGCCGATGGCGGTGAGTTCGTCGCGGATGCGGTCGCTTGCCTTGAAGTCCTTGTTCTTGCGGGCTTCGAGGCGCTGGTCGATGAGGGCATAGACCTGCTTGGCGTCAATCTGGGCGAACTTCTGCAGTGACAATTCGGCCGCCGTCTCGCCGCCGTAGAGGCCGAGGAATTCCAGCGTCGCGCGCAAGTCGGCGGCTTTGGCGGTGTCGCCGCGCTTGGCTGATTTGGCGAGGCCGTGCAGGATCGAGATGGCGCTGGGCGTGTTGAGATCGTCGCGGAGTGCGCTGAGCACGTCCGGGTTGGGCGCGTCGGCTGCCGTTACGCCATGCACCAGGCTGGCGAATTCCTGCAGCGCATTTTTCGCCTGCATGACGCGTTCCAACGTCCAGTCGATCGGCTGGCGATAGTGCGTCGACAGCATGGCGAAACGCAGCACGCGGCCATGCCACGGCTGCTTGCCGAAGACGTCGGTCGCAAGCAATTCGTGGATCGAATAGAAATTGCCGAGGCTTTTCGACATCTTCTCGCCTTCGACCTGCAGGAAGCCGTTGTGCATCCACACGTTGGCCATCACCGCCGTGCCGTGCGCGCAGCGCGACTGGGCGATCTCGTTCTCGTGGTGGGGAAACACCAGATCGATGCCGCCGCCGTGAATGTCGAAGACGTCGCCGAGGTGCTTGCCAGCCATCGCCGAGCACTCGATGTGCCAGCCGGGCCGGCCAGGAGTGGCAATGCCGCCCGGCGAGGCCCACGCGGGTTGGCCGGCATCCGAAGGCTTCCAGAGCACGAAGTCGGTCGAACCCTTCTTGTAGGGGGCAACATCGACGCGGGCACCGGCTTCCATTTCATCCAGCGAGCGGTTGGCGAGCTTGCCGTAATCGGGCATCGAGGTGGCGTCGAACAAAACATGGTCGGCGGCGACGTACGCGTGGCCCTTGGCGATCAGCGTGTCGCACAGGATCACCATTTCGGCGATGTGCTCGGTGGCGCGAGGTTCGATGGTGGGTTCGAGCACCCCGAGGGCTTCGATATCGGTGTGGAACTGGCGCGCCGTATCCTCGGTGAGTTTGCGGATCGCCTGCACCGGCGGCAACTCGGGGAAGCGCTCGGTCGCGCGCGCGTTGATCTTGTCGTCGACGTCAGTGATGTTGCGGGCATAGGTGACGTGGGACGCGCCATAAACGCTGCGGAGCAGGCGGAAAAGAACGTCGAACACGATAATCGGGCGGGCATTGCCGATGTGGGCGAGATCGTAAACCGTGGGGCCGCAGACGTACATGCGGACGTTGGCCGCGTCGATCGGCTGGAACCGATCTTTTTGCCGGGTCAGGGTGTTGTAGAGATAGATGATGTCGGGTTTGTCGATTGCGGACATGATAACTGGGCCTCGCCGGGATGATAAACGGCTTATCCGGTCGCCGGCTGGCTCAGCGCATCCCTGATCAAGATATGAACGCGCTCGCCAGCTTATGAAGAGCTGGGTGAAATTCGGTCGATGCCGCCGCAACAAGGGGCGGCGCGATGGGGCGCGCGGGTCATGAAAGGCGTTATGCGAGCTTCGATCGTCCGGGTCAAGCGCCTCGCGGAGATGTTGGAGAACGCACAAATTTTGCGCGTCATTCACTTCTCGCGCAACGGAATGCCGGCGGAAGCCGTTGATGGAAAGTCACCCGGCGCGAATTCGAGCGTAGAATGATATTCTATTTTTATTCATTTTTAGCCCTGCAATCGATAGCATTTTTCCTCTATGTAGGGGGTTCCGCCGCGCCTCATCGATGATAGGAGGCAAAATCAGAATAAAAGTAACTTTCTGGCTGGGGTCCATGCTCGATCAAACGCACGAACGTACTTCGGATGCCGCTGCGAACGCGGACAGCTGCTTGCTCGAAATGCAGGTGCAGATCGCCGGCGGGACCGTGCGCAAAATCGACGCCGCAGCCGGTTTCAACGCGATGGAGTTGATGCGGGCTGCCGGTTTGCCGGTCAAAGCGGACTGTGGCGGCGCGGGCGTTTGCGCGACGTGCCATTGCCGTGTACCGGATGAGTGGGCCGCACGGTTGCCGGCACCTGCCGACGAGGAGCAAGAAAAGCTTGACGAAATCCCGTCCGCCGACGATCGCTCGCGGCTTAGCTGCCAAATTTTGATGACTGATGATCTCGATGGCCTCATGCTCGACCTGCAGCCCGACAGTCTTCATCTGCATCTTTGTGATGCTGCGGAGTAGATGAATGCGCGGCTTCCCGATCTTTCTCGATTTTGAAACCGCGCGTCCGCTGATCAACGGCGGCGGGGTGCTGGCCGCAGCAAAGGCGCGGCTGTTGCTGTCGCGCGCGCAGGTGGTCACGGTTGCGGCAGCGAGACTGGATCCGGCCTTCAACAGCTTGCTCGCGGAAGGGCGGTTGGACCACATCCCACGCGAAGCAACGCTCAACGATATTGCCGGTCGTATTCTGTTCATTTCGGCCACTGGCGATGATGCGATCGACGGCCGACTGTCTGATATTGCGCGCGGCTTGGGCGTGCCGGTCAACGTGCCCGACCGCCCGACGCTGAGTACGTTCGCGCTCGGCGCGATCGTCGATCGCGGCACGGTGACAGTGGCCATCGGTACGGACGGCACCGCACCCGTGCTGGCCACGAGATTGCGCGCGGTGCTCGAACGGGAATTGCACCCACGGCTGGGCCGGTTGGCCGATATTGCACGGGACTATCGCGCGGCGATTGCCGAAAGGCTGCCGCAAGGCGCTGGCCGCCGAGCGTTCTGGGAGGCGGTGTTTGGCGGAGCCGCTGGCCGTGCGATCCTCGACGGTGACGAGGCGGCGGGACGTAAACTGCTCGAGGCCGAACTTTTTTCCGCCTCCGCGCGGTCGACTGCAAGCAGTGGCCGGGTGGTGCTGGTGGGGGCAGGCCCTGGCGATCCCGATTTGTTGACGCTGAAAGCGGTGCGGGCGCTGAAGTCGGCAGATGTGATCCTGCACGATTATCTGGCGAGCGAAGCTGTCCTCGTGCATGCCCGGCGCGAGGCGGAAATCATTTCCGTCGGCAAGGCCAAGGGGCGGCATTCCCGCACCCAGGCCGAGATCAACGAACTGATCGTTCATTACGCACGACAGGGCAAGATCGTCGTCAGGCTGAAAGGCGGCGATCCTTTCATGTTCGGGCGCGGCGGCGAGGAGATCGATACCTTGCGGGCTTCGGGCATCGCCGTCGAGGTGGTGCCGGGCATTACGGCGGCAATGGCTGCGTCGGCGTCGCTGCAAATTCCGTTGACGCATCGTGATCTGTCGCGGTCGGTGACGTTCCTGTCCGGTCACAGGGCCGGCGACGGCAGCGCCGAGTTCGATCAGGTGGATTTCCGCGCGCTCGCCAATGCGCGCGCGACACTGGCGATCTACATGGCGGTTTCGACGTCGGGTGCGTTGGCGCGCACGTTGCTGGATGCGGGCTGGTCACCGGCGACCCCGGTCATCGCCGTGCAGCAGGTTAGCCACGCCGGCGAGCGGCGCGTGGCAACGACGTTGGACATTCTGGCTGCCAGCCCCGAAATGCTCGGCTTGTCGCAGGCGGCGGTGCTGATTGTCGGCGAAGTGGCCGGCCTTGATGCGGCCGGATCGGTCATGCGCATCGCCGACGCTGCGGTTGCAAACGAAGTTGGAGACATCGTCGATGGCTAAGCCGTTTTCACCGCAGGTCGTCACGGCAAACCGATTGCGTGTCGGCGACGTCGTCTATCTGAGTGCTGATGATGCGTGGGTGCACGACATTGCGCGGGCGATCGTTGCCCGCGATGCGCAGCAATTGGCCGCTCTGGAAGCGCAAGCGGAGCGCGCGGTCGCGAGCCAGTTGGTGGTCGGCGTCTATGCCATCGATGTCGACGAGAATGGCGGCGCGGCAAAGCCGCTGTCGGTCAAAGAACATATTCGTGCCTCCGGCGGCCCCACGATCTGAGGATTGCTGCCGAACACGTCTCAATGCAGGGAACGCTCAACGCCATGTACCGCTACGATGAATTCGACCATGCCTTCGTGACATCGCGCGTCGCACAGTTTCGCGATCAGGTTGCACGCAGGCTCGCCGGTGATCTGACGGAAGACCAGTTCAAGCCGCTGCGGCTGCAGAACGGGCTTTATCTGCAATTGCATGCCTACATGCTGCGCATCGCCATTCCCTATGGCGTGCTGTCGTCGCGGCAGTTGCGGCAACTCGCGATGATCGCGCGCACGTGGGATCGCGGCTTCGGCCATTTCACGACGCGGCAGAATATCCAGCTCAACTGGACCAAGCTCGAAGATGCGCCGGCGATGCTGGCGGCGCTCGCCGAAGTGGAGATGCATTGTATCCAGACCAGCGGCAACTGCATCCGCAATACGACCGCCGATCCCTATGCAGGCGTGGCACCCGACGAGATTGAAGATCCGCGTGTGTGGGCCGAAGTGATCCGCCAGTGGTCGTCGATCCATCCAGAATTCCTGTTCCTGCCGCGCAAGTTCAAGATCGCGTTGACGGGGGCGGCCGAAGACCGCGCGGCCATCGCGTTCCACGACATCGGGCTGCGGATGGTGAAGGGACGCGGCGATAACGCAGGCCAAATCGGGTTTCAGGTGTTCGTCGGTGGCGGGCAGGGGCGCACGCCGTACGTGGCGCTGTTGCTGAATGATTTTCTGCCGCGCGAGCACTTGCTGTCGTTCCTGGAGGCTGCGATGCGGGTTTATAATCTGCATGGCCGCCGCGACAACATCTACAAGGCGCGCATCAAGATCCTGGTCAATGCGCTGGGTGCGGATGAATTCCGCCGGCAGGTGATGGCGGAATGGGCAAAGATCGAGAAGCCGTCGATAGATCTGCCGGCCGAGGAATATCAGCGTATCGCCAAGTATTTCGCGCCGCTGCAACTCGCCACTCTGCCGAACGACGATGCAGCCGTCGCCAAACGCCGCGCGTCGGATGCTGGTTTTGCACGCTGGTTGCGTAACAACGTGATGGCCCACAAAGTCGCCGGCTATCGCATCGTCAACATCTCGTTCAAGGAGCCGGGCAAGGTGCCGGGCGATGCATCGAGCGCGCAGATGGAAGCGGTGGCGGCACTGGCGGAACAGTACGGGCATGATGAAATCCGCGTAACGTACCAGCAGAACCTGGTGTTGCCGACTGTCGCGTTGAAAGATGTGGTTGCAGTCTATGATGCGCTCGTCGAGAACGGTCTGGCGACCGGCAATACGGAACTGATCACCGATATCATCGCCTGCCCCGGCCTTGATTACTGCAGCTTGGCGAACGCGCGCGCGATCCCGGTGGCGCAGGCGATCGCCTTGCGCTTCGCCAATCCGGCCGTCGTCGATGACATCGGCCCGCTGCGCCTGAATATCTCTGGCTGCATCAATGCGTGCGGTCATCATCACAGCGGCAACATCGGCATCCTCGGCGTCGATAAGAAGGGCACCGAACATTATCAGATCACGCTGGGCGGCAGCCCGAAGGACGACGCCGAAATCGGCGGCATTCTCGGCCCGAGCTTTCCAGCTGAAGAAGTGCCCGACGCCATCGAAACCATCGTCGGCGTTTATAAGGCAGGCCGGACGTCGGCCAGCGAAACGTTTCTGGCGGCCTATCGGCGGATGGGTGCGAAACCGTTCAAGGAGGCGCTCTATGGCGCGCCGAAGCCCGCCGCTCAACGTATTCCCGAGGGAGTGTGAGATGACGAAGTTGTGGAAGAACGGCGGGTTCGCCGCTGACGTGTTCGTGGCCGTCGACGATGCAACGCCGTTGCCGGTAGCGACGCCGGTGATCGTGACGCTGAAGCGGTGGCGCGAGGCGCGCGCGGAGGTGCTGGCGTTGGCGGTGCCGGTTGGGTTGGCGGCCGACGTGACCGCCGCGCTCGATCCGGCGTCGGATGAACTGGGGAGGCTGGCGCTGATCGTCATTCCGTTTCAGAAGTTCACCGACGGTCGCGGCTATTCACTGGCGCGGCGGTTGCGCGACGAATTTGGTTTCCGGGGCGAGATTCGCGCCACCGGGGAAGTGCTGATCGACCAGCTGCCGCTGATGTTGCGCTGTGGGTTCGACAGTTTCGTCATTAGCCACGGGCCGACATTGCGTGCGCTCGCGGCCGGGCAGACGAGCCAAGTTCCGGAGGTTTATCAGACGGCCGCGTATGGTCGGGCGCGCACGACGCTGCGGTTCGCGACCCGGCCAAAGCTCGCTGCCGCAGAGTAGGTTCGCGGCGCATTGGCAAAGCCCCAGCTCTCGATTACGCTGCTGGCCAACCTGGCGTTCGACCGGGGTTTGGGAGCGCGACGGGAGACTTGAATGTATACCGGCAAACACGCGAAATTGCGGCCGCTACAGCCAGCCTTCATCATGGCTGATACGGGCGAGGCGGTGACCTACGCCGAACTCGACGCACGCAGCAACCGGCTGGCGCACTTTCTGCGTGGACAGGGGCTCCAGCGGCTCGATCATTATGCCGTGTTCATGGAAAACAACAGCCGATATCTCGAAACGTGCGGCGCGGGCGAACGATCGGGGCTGTATTACACGTGCATCAACTCATATCTGACGGCGGGCGAACTCAGCTACATTCTCGACAACAGCCAAGCCAAGATTTTGTTCACGTCGAAGGCCAAGCTGGAGGTGGCGCGGGAAGCTCTCGCGCAATGCCCGAATGTGACGCGCTGCGTGGTGGTGGACGGGCCGGGAGAAAGCGATCGCATCATCAGCCTGCAGCAGGCGGTGGCGACGATGCCGTCAAAGCCGATCGCCGACGAGAGCCTGGGGGCGTCGATGCTGTATTCGTCGGGCACGACCGGGCGGCCGAAGGGCATTCTAAGGCCTTTGGCCGAGCAGCCGCCAGGACAGCAATTGCCGCTGCTCGATTTTGTCGGCAAGCTCTGGCAGTACCGCGAAGGCATGATCTACCTGTCGCCGGCACCGCTCTATCATTCCGCACCCCAGGCGGCGGTGTCGTGCGCAATCCGTACGGGCGCGACGACCATCATCATGGAGACCTTCGATCCCGAGCGGTATCTGGAACTGATCGAGATCTACGGCGTGACGCATAGTCAGTTGGTGCCGACGATGTTTTCGCGGCTGCTGAAGTTGCCGGAGGCGGTGCGCCGGCGCTACGATCTTTCGAGCCTCGAACTTGCCATTCACGCGGCGGCACCGTGCCCCGCGCAGGTGAAGGAAGAGATGATCAAATGGTGGGGGCCGATCATCCAGGAATACTACGGGGCAACCGAGGGGCTGGGTTTCACGGCGTGCAACACGGCGGAATGGCTCGCCCATCGCGGCAGTGTCGGCAAGGTGCTGTTCGGCGACCTGCATATTCTGGACGAGGACATGAAGCCGTGTCCGCCAGGCCAGCCCGGCACGGTCTGGTTCAAGACCGGCTCGCCCTTTGAGTATTTCAACGATCCGCAGAAAACGGCTGAGGCGCGCTCGGCGGATGGCACGATGAGCACGGTTGGAGATGTCGGCTACATCGATGCTGACCGCTTTTTGTATCTGACCGATCGCGCCACGTTCATGATCATTTCAGGCGGCGTCAACATCTACCCGCAGGAGTGCGAGAACCTGCTCGTGACGCATCCCAAGGTCTATGATGCCGCCGTGTTCGGCGTGCCCAACGCCGACCTCGGCGAGGAGGTGAAGGCTGCCGTGCAGTTGATGCCGGGGATCGATGCGGGTCCAGCGGTGGTCGAGGAGTTGCTGGCGTTTTGCGCGGCAAACCTGTCGCGGCAGAAAGTGCCGCGGTCGATCGATTTCGAAGCGGAACTGCCGCGCCTGCCGACCGGCAAACTCTACAAGCGGCTGCTACGTGACAAATATTGGGGCGACAAGACCAGCCGCATCGTTTGAGGCGCCGCTGTCATGTGTGGACGGGATCACCGATCAACGTCGTAAACTCATCGCCAGCACTTCGGCGACGTGGAGGGCCTTGCGGCCGCTGCCGTCGGCGATCTGGTGGCGGCATGAGGTGCCGTCGGCGACGATCAGTGTCGCGGGGGCGGCCGAGCGGATGGCGGGGAGCAGCGACAGTTCCGCCATGGCCTTGGACACCGCCAGCGTTTCCGACTGATAACCGAACGCGCCGGCCATGCCGCAACAGCTCGTCTCGATCGTTTCCACAGCAAGGTTCGGCACCAGCCGCAGCGTACTTTCCACAGCACCCATGAGGCCAAATGCCTTTTGATGGCAATGGCCATGCAACAGCGCGCGTAACGCTAACGGCTGCAACGGCAGATGCAATGTGCCGGCGGCGTTGCGGGCTGAGATGAACTCTTCGAAGAGAACGGCTGCAGCGCACGCGCGGGTGGCCAGTTCGCCAAGCCCCAGCGTCGGAATTTCGTCGCGGAACGTCAGCAGGCAACTGGGTTCGAGGCCGATGATGGGAATGTCGCGGGCGATGAAGGGTTCGAGCGATGCGAGCGTGCGGTGTGCTTCGTCGCGGGCTTTGTCGACAAGGCCCGCCGACAAAAATGTGCGGCCGCAACACAGCGGACGCCGGCTGCCGTCAAGCGGAGTGGCGACATGGACGCGGTGACCCGCCGCTTCCAACACCGTGCGGGCCGCGTCGAGGCGTTCGCGTTCGAAAGTGCGGTTGAACGTATCGGCCCACAAGACGACGCTGTTGGATGCGATCGGCTGGGAAGGCGGGTTTGTGAAGGTGTCGGTGCGCCAGGCCGGCAACGTGCGCTCGGCGGCGAGGCCGAGCAGGCGTTCGCTGAGCCAGGCTAGGCCCGGCACCCGGTCGCGCAAATTCAGCACGGGGGCCACGAGTGCTGCGGAAGACGCATAGCGCGGCAGATAGGCGACCAATCGATCACGCAGCGAAATGCCGTGACGGGCGGCGCGCGCCGACTGTACTTCGATTTTCATGCGCGCCATGTCGACGCCGGTGGGACATTCGCGCTTGCACGCCTTGCACGACACACACAGCGCCAGCGACGCCGCCATGTCGTCGGAGGTGAGCGCATCGGGTCCAAGTTGGCCTGAAAGCGCGAGGCGCAAGCCGTTGGCGCGCCCGCGCGTGAGGTCACGCTCGTTGCGCGTGACGCGATACGACGGACACATCGCGCCGCCCGACAGCTTGCGGCAGGCACCGTTGTTGTTGCACATCTCGACGGCACCAGCGAGGCCGCCGGCGGGGCCTGGATACGCCGACCAGTCGAGTGCCGGCTTGATAGCGGCGACCTTGTAGTTGCCGTTGAAGCGGAAGTTGGTGCGATCGTCGAAGCGCGGCGCGCGCACGATCTTGCCGGGGTTCATGAGCCCACGCGGATCGAACAGATCCTTGATCTCTTCGAATGCGGTCACGATGCGCGGGCCGAACATGTAGTCGTGGAACTCCGATCGTACGATACCGTCGCCATGCTCGCCGGAGTGCGAGCCCTTGAAGTTGCGCACCAGGGCAAAGGCTTCCTCGGCGATCGCGCGCATGGCGACAACATCTTTGTCGAGGCGCAAATTGAGCACGGGACGCACGTGCAAACAGCCTTCGGATGCGTGCGCGTACCAGGTGCCCTGGGTGCCGTGGCGTGCAAAAACTTCGGTGAGGGCCTGCGTGTATTCGGCGAGATGCGGCAAAGGCACCGCGCAATCCTCGACGAACGATACGGGCTTGCGCGCGTCCTTCATGGACATCATGATGTTGAGGCCGGAGGTGCGCACATCGGCGATGGCTGTCTGCAGCGCCGGGTCGAGCACGGAGACGACGCCGCCCCAGTGTGCTTTATCGCGATCCCAGCCAAAGCCCTTGTCGCCCATCAAGGTTTCGAGCCGAGCCAATCGGCGCGCGTTCTCGGCTTCGTCTTCGGCGAATTCGACGAGCAGCAAGGCTTCCGGTTCGCCTTTGACGAACTGTTGCATGGTGCGCTGGAACATCGGAATGTCCCGCGCAAGGTTGATCATGGTGGCGTCGACCAGTTCGACGGCGATCGGGCCGAGTGGCACGATATACTGGGCCATGTCCATGGCGCGGTAGAAGCTGCCGAAATGGCAGACGCCGAGCGCGCGCTTGCCAAGCAGCGGCCACAGCTTCAATTCGATCTGAGTGGTGAAGGCGAGCGTGCCTTCGGACCCGGTCAGCAGGTGGGCCATGTTGATGGTGCCGTCGTGGCCGGGGATCAACGCATCGAGATTGTAGCCGCCGACGCGACGTTGCACTTGCGGGAAGCGAGCTTTGACCTCGTCTTTCTCGCGATCACCGAGGGCTGCCAAGGTTGCGAAAATCGATCGCAACGGATGCGATGCGGCAGAATCGGACACGTCGGCCTTGATGCGGCCGAAATGAGCTTTCGTGCCATCGGCGAGCACGGCATCCATGGCGATGACGTTGTCGCGCATGGTGCCGTAGCGCAGCGACCGCCCGCCGCAGGAGTTGTTGCCGGCCATGCCGCCGATTGTGGCGCGCGATGCCGTTGAGACATCGATCGGGAACCACAAGCCGTGCGGCTTGAGCTGCCGATTGAGTTCGTCGAGCACGATGCCGGGTTCGACGACGCAGCGCCGCGCTGCGACATCAAGCGACAGAATACGCGTCAAATGCTTCGAGCAATCAATGACCAGACCGTGGTTGACAGTTTGCCCGCATTGGGAAGTGCCGGCCCCGCGCGGCAAAACGCTGACGCCTTCGGCGATGGCTGTCGCGGCCGCGTTGGTGGCTTGCTCGATGGTGTGCGGCACGGCGATCGCCGCAGGCATCATCTGATAATGCGAGGCATCCGTCGCATAGCGGCCCAGCGAAAACGCGTCGGTGAAGATGTCGCCGGCATTGCCGGACTTGAGGCGGCGCGCGAGCGCGGGCAGGGCGACGGCCGCCATCTGGTTCTCCGTTCCGGGCATGTTCGAGCTTGACTTGATTTTGCATTCATAATTCATATCGTCCGAAGCGGTCAACGCCGATGGCGCGCAAGGCGCGCGGGGGCCGACGGCGCGCAAAGCGCGCGGGGGGCCGATCGCGTGCAAAGGCGCGCGGGGGCCGACGGTGCCAAGTCGTGTAAGGGAGAGAACGAGCATGCAGAACCGAAAGCCGCGCGTGGCAGGGCGCCATTTCCTGCAAATTCCAGGGCCAAGCCCGGTGCCGGACCGCATCATGCGCGCGATGGACATGCCGGTGATCGATCATCGCGGGCCGGATTTCCAGGTGCTCGGCAAGCGCGTGCTGTCGGCCATCCGCACGATTTTCAAGACGACGCAGCCGGTCATCATCTTTCCGGCGTCGGGTACGGCTGCGTGGGAAGCGGCGCTGGTCAACACGCTGTCGCCCGGCGATCATGTGCTGATGTATGAAACCGGGCACTTCGCCAGCTTGTGGAAAAACATCGCTATCAATCTCGGACTGGTGCCGGAATTCATGGCATCTGACTGGCGCTCGGGCGCGGATGCGTCCGCCATCGGTGCGCGGCTTCAGTCAGATACGGCGCACACAATCAAAGCGGTGTGCGTGGTGCACAACGAAACGTCCACTGGGGCGACCTCGCGGATCGACGAAGTGCGGGCGGCGATGGATGCGGCCGGGCACCCGGCGCTGCTGATGGTGGATACGATTTCGGGGTTGGGCTCGGCTGACTATGCCCACGACGCCTGGGGCGTCGACGTATCGATCGGCGGGTCGCAGAAGGGCATGATGCTGCCGCCGGGCCTTTCGTTCAATGCGATCAGCCCCAAGGCGCTGGCTGCGTCGAAACTGTCGAAGATGCCTAAAGCCTATCTGTCGTGGGCTGAAATGCTCGTATCGAACAAAGACGGCTGGTTTCCGACGACGCCGGCGACGACGATGCTTTATGGCCTCGACGCAGCAATCGACATGCTGCACGAAGAAGGTCTGGATCAGGTGTTTCAGCGCCACCAAAGGCACGCGGAAGCGACGCGGCGGGCGGTGAGGGGCTGGGGGCTGGAGATCGTCTGCCGCGATCCGAAATATTATTCGCCGGTGCTGACGGGCGTGATGCTGCCTGAAGGCCACAACGCCGACGCGTTCCGCAAACTAGCGTTGACTGCGTTCGACATCTCGCTCGGCACAGGGCTTGGAAAATTGTCGGGGCGCGCATTTCGCATCGGGCATCTCGGCGACATCAACGATTTGACACTGGTGGGCGCGCTGGCGGGCGTAGAAATGACGCTGGGTCTGGCTGGCGTGCCGCATCAGTCGGGCGGGGTGAGTGCGGCGATGCAGTATCTGTGCGAAACCAGCCCTCACCTG
>JANXYD010000056.1 GCA_025350265.1 Hyphomicrobiaceae bacterium
TCTTTCCTCACCTCGCCCGACAAGGTCGATTACATCGACGTGTCGCCCAAACAGCTCGTCTCCGTCGCCGCCGCGCTCATCCCGTTCCTCGAGAACGACGACGCCAACCGCGCGCTGATGGGCTCGAACATGCAGCGCCAGGCCGTGCCGCTGATCCGCGCCGAGGCTCCGCTCGTCGGCACCGGCATGGAGGAAGTGGTGGCACGTGACTCCGGCGCCGCCATCGCCGCCCGCCGCACCGGCGTCATCGATCAGGTCGACGCCACGCGCATCGTTATCCGCGCCACCGAGGAAACCGATCCGTCCAAGCCCGGCGTCGATATTTATCGCCTGCGTAAGTTCCAGCGCTCCAACCAGAACACCTGCATCAATCAGCGTCCGCTCGTGTCGGTCGGCGAACATGTCAACGTCGGCGACATCATCGCCGACGGTCCCTCGACCGACCTCGGCGATCTCGCACTCGGCAAGAACGTGCTCGTCGCGTTCATGCCGTGGATGGGTTACAATTTCGAAGATTCCATCCTCATGAGTGAGCGCGTGGTGTCCGACGATATCTTCACCTCGATCCATATCGAGGAATTCGAGGTGATGGCCCGCGATACCAAGCTTGGGCCCGAGGAAATCACCCGCGATATTCCGAACGTTTCGGAAGAGGCGCTGAAGAACCTCGACGAAGCCGGCATCGTCTACATCGGCGCGGAAGTGAACCCTGGCGACATTCTGGTCGGCAAGATCACGCCCAAGGGTGAAAGCCCGATGACGCCCGAAGAAAAGTTGCTGCGCGCCATCTTCGGCGAAAAGGCATCCGACGTGCGCGATACGTCGCTGCGTCTGCCGCCGGGCGTGTCGGGCACCATCGTCGAGGTGCGCGTGTTCAACCGTCACGGCGTCGACAAGGACGAGCGCGCCATGGCCATCGAGCGCGAGGAGATCGAACGCCTCGCCAAGGACCGCGACGACGAACTGCAGATCCTCGATCGCAACGTCTATGCGCGCTTGAAAGTGGCGCTGATGGGAAAGAGTGTGTCGAAGGGTCCGAAAGGCGCCCGCAAAGGCACCGACATCAACGAGGAAATCCTCGCCGATATTCCGCGCAGTCAGTGGTGGGAGATCGGCCTCTCCGATGAAAAGTCGATGGCTGAAGTCGAAGCCATCAACAAGCAGTATGAAGAAGCCAAGAAGGGCCTCGAGCGCCGCTTCGTCGACAAGGTTGACAAGCTGCAGCGCGGCGACGAACTGCTTCCCGGCGTGATGAAGATGGTCAAGGTCTTCGTCGCCGTGAAGCGCAAGATCCAGCCTGGCGACAAGATGGCCGGCCGTCACGGCAACAAGGGTGTCGTGTCGATGATCGTGCCGTGCGAGGACATGCCGTTCCTCGAAGATGGCACGCACGTCGATGTGGTGCTCAATCCGTTGGGCGTGCCGAGCCGCATGAACGTCGGCCAGATCCTGGAAACCCACTTGGGTTGGGCGTGCCGTGGCCTCGGCCGCGCTATCGACGAGGCCCTTGAAAAATGGCACGCCGCCCACGATGTGAAGGCGTTGCGCGACATCATGGGCAAGGTCTACGGTGCCGACAATAACGTGATGAAGCTGAAGGATGATCAATTGATCGCACTCGGCGAGAAACTGAAGGGCGGCGTGCCGATTGCAACGCCGGTGTTCGACGGTGCCCGTGAAGCCGATATCGTGGAGATGTTAAAACTGGCGGGCTTCGACAGCTCCGGCCAGTCCCAGCTCTATGATGGCCGCACGGGCGAGCCCTTCGACCGCAAGGTCACCGTTGGCTACAAGTATGTGCTCAAGCTGCACCATCTCGTCGACGACAAGATCCATGCGCGCAGCATTGGTCCCTACAGCTTGGTTACCCAGCAACCGCTGGGCGGCAAGGCGCAGTTTGGTGGCCAGCGCTTCGGCGAAATGGAAGTGTGGGCGCTGGAAGCATTCGGTGCATCCAACGTGCTGCAGGAAATCCTGACCATTAAGTCGGACGATGTAGTGGGTCGCGCAAAAGCCTACGAGGCCATTGTGAAGGGCGACGTGCTACCGAAGCCGAACATTCCGGAGTCGTTCAACGTGCTCATTCACGAGCTGCGGGGCTTGGCGCTGGAGATTACCCTGGAGTAATTAAGCGGGTTTTGGCGCCCGCCGGTCAAAAGCCGGTTCTGGAACGGTGGGCGCCATCTTTCGCACGTTTTCCCAAGTCTTGTTGTTGGAACC
>JANXYD010000058.1 GCA_025350265.1 Hyphomicrobiaceae bacterium
GGGTAACTTGCTTGTCCGCCTCGCACGCGCGGATTGCACCGCCGACGGCGGCAATCTCGGCTGGCGACAAGTAACGCTCGCGAGCGTACTCTTTGTACTTTTCGACAGATTTACAGGGGTTATCGCCCGCGCGGTAGCCGCGACTGGCGGCCCAATTGAGCAGCTTGGAAAGGACCGCCAAAGCGCGGTTGGCATGATACGGCGTGGCCCGCAGTCCGTGGTGCCACCGTTCAATGTCGCCGGCCAGGATCGTGGCCACCGGCTTGCCGCCCAGCGCCGGTAGAATGACCAATTGCAGAAGTTTGGAATATTCAATGACCGTCCGGCGCTTCCGCTTCGCAAGGTGGATCGTCTGGAAGTCAGCGGCAATCGTCGCCAGCGTGAGCGCGCCACGTTGGTCCAGATCGCGCTGCGCTTTAACCGCAGCCGGATCGATGCCGCGCTTGACTTCACCCAGAAGCATTTGAGCGCTGCGGCGGGCTTGCTCGGCTGTCGTGGTGCCGAACGTCCCGAGCGTGAACGTACGAAGCGGGGTGTTACGTCCGCCGACCCGGTAGCGAAGCTGGAAGACCTTCCGGCCGGTCGGTGTGACCTTTAAGGCAAAACCCGCAACCTCCGAATCGAAGATAACCACGGTCTTGGTCCCCGCCGGCGTGTCGTCCACCAGACGCTTAGTAATCTTGGCTTTCATGGTCGTGGCCTTGGCTCAATCCGTGAATGCTGGCCGTGTGTGCTAGACACCCTTCTAGCATTCACGGTGTAGCAACTCGGCGAAACGTCGCGACACCTCAACGGGGTTAAAGCCACTCTAACACAGGCTTTTTGGCAATTTCACGGTACCTAGAGAAATCCCCGGAAATATGAGAAAACCAAATTCCTAATCTGTAGGTCGTGCGTTCGAATCGCGCCGGGATCACCAGCTTTGAAAGCACTTCAAGCTTTTCATCTCCGTTAACTGGACGCACTGGCCGTGTTCGCGGCGCAACATCGGGCACAACGATGCATTCTGTGACCGCTGATGCGGCGCGGATTGGTCCATCGACCGAAATGCGCGCCCCGCGTGATACAAGGCGACCACTGCGACGCCCTCGGTGTCACACTCGTATGCGCCCGACGGGTTTGCCGACGCAGAGCTTAGCCGCGTTAGATGCCGCGACCCTCGATTTCACGCGACAGTTCATCAACGACACGCTTGGCGTCCTCCTGATAGGGATTGACGTCGAGCAGTTTGCGCGCAGCTTGCAGCGCGTCCTTCTTGCGGCCGATATCCTTGAGGATGTGCATCAGCCCCTCGAGGGCCTTGAAGTGATTGGGGTCGAGCGCCAAGGTACGCCTGAGATCGCCAAGCGCGAGATCGACCTCGTTCTGCGTATAATGCACATAAGCGCGCCGGTTCCAGGCCTCGGCATAATCCGGCGCAAGCGCCACGACTGCGTCGAGCAGCTTGAGCGCCAACTGTGGATTTTTACCGTTCGCCGCCAGCAACGCCCGTTGCATCAACAGGCCAACCGTATCGCTGCCTGATGTTACCCAAAGCCGCTCGATCGAACCACTGATCGATTGGGCCTGCTTGGCGTCGTCGGCGGCGGCGAGGTGAGCATAAAGATCTGCCAGCGCCTTTTCACGCTCGGCAGCGGACCGCGGCTGTGCCACCGCCAGACCCGGCTTGGCCGCGGGAGCTTTGGAGGCAGATTTGTTGCCTGGCAATCCCTGATCCGGCTGTGACTTCGGCGTCCGATTGGGGACAACGCCTGGAGCTGGTTGGACATCCTTTTGACGCGGCGGCGACGGCTCGGCCTTGCGTTCTGGCGGCGTTTGCGGCCGTAAATCAGGCACGTTCTCGCTGCCGCGCGGCCTGATGTCCGGGGTAAGCGGGTTCTGCTCGTCGGGTGCAATCTGCGGGGGCTTACCCGGTTTGGGCAACGGCACCGGCTCGGTAGCACCCGGCTGGCCCTGCACCAGCGTCCAGGGAGCATCATCGACCCACGCCAGTCCGGCTTCGCTGGACGAATGATCGGCAGCAAAACCGCAGCCGGTCCACACCATCAGACCGACCCAGGCCAAACCAACGCCGGACACGACACACTTTGTCGGACACCAGAACAACCGGAGGCAAGACTTATCAAGCATGGATCACATTAACCGCGATCGGCCCGCGCGTCAAAACATCTACGCCTACCCGCTCAAGCGTCAGCCCTGGCGGGCTTTGAAGCGGCGGTTGGTTTTGTTGATGATATAGACGCGGCCCTTGCGGCGCACGATACGGTTGTCCCGGTGACGGGTCCGCAGGGATTTCAGAGAGTTGCGCACTTTCATGGTCGTCGGTCCATTGCAACAGTTCAATCTTGGCCGTCACGTCACTGCGCGGCCACAACGCAAACACGCCATCCAGCCGTCCGAAAAGAACCGGGCGACCGGATGGCGCAAATCTGGTGGGCGCGACAGGGATCGAACCTGTGACCCCTACCATGTCAAGGTAGTGCTCTACCGCTGAGCTACGCGCCCGAAGGCGGTGTGTAGTGGGGCTATGACGGCCGATTGTCAACCCTGTCATGCCGGTATTGCCAGGGCGGGGGCACGTGTCCGCCAGAAAAGCGTTGGCAACGCAATAAATCGTAGCACCACGGCCGATCTCGCTTGCTCAAATCAAGTCTTCCAAGCTAGCTCGCCTGCGGCGCTGAGCCAGACTTCGTCACACGAGGGACACGATGCAACAATCGAGCGAGCTGGACCTGGGTGTCTTGGAGATCTTGTTGCAAGCGGCGACGCACCCCTCGGCGGTCGCCGAGCGGCTTGCGCCTTTGCATCATGTCGAGGCGATCGAAGCGCTCAACCAGCTTGAGCCCAAGCTGGCGGCGGGTGTGATCGAGCATTTGCCGCACGATGCCCGCACGAACCTGTTCAATCATCCCGGACTGCTCCATAGCGCGACGATCATGGAGTTGCTGTCGCATGGCTGCGCCAGTTCGATGCTCGCCGACCTCAATCCCGACCGCCGCGCCGAAATCTTCCGCAACATGGATCACGACCGGCAGCTGGCGCTACGCGAGCATCTCGATCCGGAGACGCGCGCATCCATCGACCGCATCATGGCCTATCCGCCCGAAAGCGCCGGTGGCATCATGACCACCGAATTCGTCTCGATGCCGGCGAACTGGACAGTCGAACAGGGGCTGGCCCACATCAAGGAAGTCGGTGGCGCGCGCGAAACCGTCTACGCCATCTACCTCCTGCATCCGACCGACCAGACCTTGCAGCAAGCCATTTCGTTGCGCCAGTTGGTGATCGCCGACCGCAAGGCGACGGTGCTTTCGGTCGCCAACAACCGGCCGCCCGTCACTGTGTCGCCGACCACCGATCGCGAGGAAGTGGCCCGTTTGATCTCGCGTTACGATCTGCTCGCCGTGCCCGTCGTCGATGATGGCAGGCAGGTGTTGGGGATCGTGACAGTAGACGACGTCATCGACGCGATCGTCGCCGAGCAGACCGAGGACGCGCAGAAATTCGGCGGCATGGAAGCTTTGGATGGGCCGTACATGCAGATCGGCATGGTCGACATGATCAAGAAGCGGGCGGGCTGGCTGGCGGCGCTGTTCCTGTCGGAAATGCTGACAGCGACCGCGATGCAGAATTATCAAAGCGAGTTGGAAAAGGCCGTCGTGTTGACGTTGTTCATCCCGTTGATCATGAGTTCGGGCGGTAACTCCGGATCGCAGGCCACATCGCTGATCATCCGCGCCATAGCCTTGCGCCAGGTTGCGCTGAAGGACTGGTGGAAGGTGGCGATGCGTGAAATACCGACCGGTATCATCCTCGGGTCGCTGCTCGGCATCATCGGTTTCATCCGCATCGTCACCTGGCAGAAACTGGGGTTGTTCGACTACGGTCCGCATTGGATGCTGGTCGCACTGACCGTCGGCGTGGCACTGATCGGCATTGTCACGTTCGGCTCGCTGACCGGCTCGATGCTGCCGTTCGTGCTGAAGCGGTTGGGCTTCGACCCGGCGAGCGCTTCGGCACCGTTCGTCGCCACCCTGGTGGACGTGACCGGCCTCGTGATCTATTTCAGCATCGCTTATGTGATCCTCAAGGGGACGCTGCTTTAGTCCGGGGATTGTTCCATGGTTTTGCGAAAATTCTTGTCGGCCCTGTTTGGGTTGATGGTTGCGGTGTCGACCGCGTCGGCGCAGACGGCTGAGCGCTTTATCGTGCTTGCCTCCACCACCTCGACCGATCAATCCGGCTTGTTCGGCCACATCCTGCCGCTCTTCAAGGCTCAAACGGGCATCGAAGTGCGCGTAGTGGCTGTCGGAACCGGACAGGCGCTGCAACTGGGGGCGCGCGGCGATGCCGACGCGTTGCTGGTGCACGATCGTCCCGGCGAAGAGGATCTTGTCGCCAAAGGGCACGCGCTCGACCGGCAGGACGTGATGTTCAACGACTTCGTCATTATCGGACCAAATGACGATCCCGCCAAGATCGCCGGCCTTACCGATGCCAAGCAAGCCTTGCGGCGTATCGCCGACAGCCACGCAGCGTTCGTTTCACGCGGCGACGACAGCGGTACGCATCGGCTCGAACTGCGACTGTGGAAGGCGGTGCCGCTCGACATCAAAGCAGCGGGCGGGAATTGGTATCGCGAAC
>JANXYD010000062.1 GCA_025350265.1 Hyphomicrobiaceae bacterium
CGCCCGACCTCGCAGCGCCGCCGGCCCATCTCCACAAAGGATTTCCGCAATGTCTGAAGAACCCGATTGGGAGGACATTCGTCGTGCCTATGCCAACCATGCCCTCCCTATCACCAAGCTGGTCGCCAAGTTCGGCATCTCGTCCACCAAACTTTATCTGCGCGTGAAAGCGGAAGATTGGCCTCGCCGCCCACCGATGATCAAGCTGAAAGCGATAGCTGATACAACCGAGATCGCTTCCGAAAGCGTCGATCCCGGCAGCGCCGCACCGCCGCCCACCGCCGCGCCGCCCGAGAGCAAAAAACTGACGCCCATCGCGCTCCGACGGGCTCTGGTGCAGCGTCTGACCATCGCCATCGATACCAAGCTCAAGCTGCTCGAACGCCGCTTCGAGCGCGAAATGCACGGCGTCGAAGCAACCCAAAAAACCGCCTCCTCCGCCGCCGATTTCGAGCGCGACACGCGCAGCATCGGTTTGTTGATCAAGAACCTTGAGCAAGTGACGGACTATGATGACACCCATCAGCTCGGAAAACGCATCACAGGCGCTGCTGCCAAGTCCGCCAGCCTCGCTTCCACCGCCCTTGCCGACGAGGCGGACCGCATCCGCGCAGAACTTGCAGCGCGTCTTCAGCGCTTTATCGACACTGCCGATGGCGGCGCGGCACGAATTTCTGCAAGCGCTCGAACCGAACAAGCTGATTGAGTTCGCCTACGATTGGATGATCTGGGCACGCGACGATCAACTTCCCCCCCTAGCCCTTTCGAGCGGGCAACCCTGGCGTACCTGGCTGGTTCTCGGCGGTCGCGGGTCCGGCAAAACCCGCTCGGGTGCCGAGTGGGTGCGGGCTCGTGCGCTTGGCCTCGCCGGTCTCGCCGGAACGCGCGCTCATCGCATCGCGCTGGTCGGCCGCACCATCGGCGAGGTGCGCGACATCATGATCGAAGGCGTCTCTGGCCTCATGTCCGTACACGCTCCACACGAGCGCCCGCATTATGAAGTTTCACGCAATCAGCTCACCTGGCCCAATGGCACCATCGCGCAGATGTTCGGCGGCGATGAATACGAAAGCCTGCGCGGACCGCAGTTCGACACCGCCTGGTGCGACGAAATCATCAAGTGGCGCACGCCCGAACGCGCCTGGGACAATCTGCAATTCACCATGCGCCTCGGCGATTGCCCACAGGTCTGCATCACCACGACGCCGAAGCCATCGCGCTTTTTGAAACGCCTGATGAAAGACCCGCAACTGATCGCCACCCGCGCGCGCACCGCCGACAATGCCACAAACCTCGCGCCCGCCTTCCTCGCCGACATGCACAAGAGATACGACGGCACCCCCATGGGCCGCCAGGAACTCGACGGCGAGATCGTCGAGGAGCGCATGTACGGCCTGTGGAAACGCAGCTGGATCGAGCAGAACCGGATACATCCATCCACAAGCCTTTCCACACGCGAAGCGAAACTCGGTGCCGTAGGCACCGACCGAAGCCCGCGCGGCGAGCGCCAAGAAACTCTTCGCCCAGAGATGACGCGCATCGTCGTCGCCATCGATCCGCCCGTCACCGCAACCGCTGGCTCCGACAGTTGCGGCATCGTGGTTGCCGGCATCGCCATCGACGGCCGTGCGATCATCCTGGCCGACCGCACCATCCAGGGTCGCACGCCCGACACCTGGGCGCGCGCAGCCGTCCAGGCCTATCACGATTTCGAAGCCGATCGCCTCGTCGCCGAAGTCAACCAGGGTGGCGATCTGGTCGCCGCCGTCATCCATCAGGTCGATCCTTCCGTGCCCGTCCAAAAGGTCCGCGCCACGCGTGGCAAGTGGCTGCGCGCCGAGCCCGTCGCCCAACTTTATGCCGAAGGCCGCGTCGCCCACTTCGGCACCTTCCCCGATCTTGAACGCCAGATGTGCGACTTCGCCACCGACGGCCTCAGCAACGGCAAAAGCCCCGACCGCCTCGACGCCCTCGTCTGGGCTCTCACCGATCTCATGCTCGTCAGACACAAGATCCCCACCGTCCGCCGATTGTGATCTTTTTCCCTTCTCCCCGTTGCCTTTCGCAACGCGGAGAAGATGCCCGAAGGGCGGATGAGGGGCGGCCACAAAGTCCATCGCAATTCGCTTCGCGCCATTTCAAGAGCGCCACACCCACAGCTGTCATCCTAGGCCCTGTGCCTAGGACTCAGCCATCCCAGCACTCGAAAATCGAACTTTTTGCTCTGCAGCAACAACAATCAAAGCCTCCATACCCGTTGCACCCTGGTGCCCGGGCACAAGGCCCAGGATGACAGTGGTGTGCGGATCGACACTTCCGACCATAGCGAGAGTAATTCCCCCATGCCCCAGCTCAATCTCGTGCCGCGCGGCTTCATCGCCGGCGTGGCCGATAGAATCCTGCGTGCCGCTCAAGCCGCCCGCACACCGCCTGAAGCTCTCCCGCAACCAGCAGCCACCAAAGCCGCAGCAGCTTTTCCCGTCTCGCCGTGGTTCTCCTTCGACGCCGTCTCTGGTGCCACCTGGGCCCCTCGCGACTACACGGCCTTCGCGCGCGAAGGCTTCATGCAGAACGCCATCGTCTACCGCTGCGTGCGCATGATCGCGGAAGCCGCAGCCTCCGTGCCGCTCTGCCTCTACGACGGTGCCGACGAGATCGAGGATCACCCGCTTCTCCGCCTGATCGCTGCGCCCACGTCCACCACCACCAAAGCCGAACTTTTCGAGGCGTGGTACGGTTTTCTGCTCGTTTCCGGCAATTCCTATCTCGAAGTGTCAGCGCTGTCAGGCGAGCCGCGCGAACTGCACATTCTCCGTCCCGACCGCATCCAGATCGTGCCCGGCGAAGACGGCTACGCAGAGGCCTATGATTACTCCGTCGAAGGCACCGCACCCGTTCGCCTCGATGGCGACGCGCTGCCCAACGTGCGCCGCGTGCTGCACCAGAAGTTGTTTCATCCGCTCAACGATCACTACGGCCTCTCACCCATCGAGGCCGCTGCGACAGCCATCGACATCCACAACGCCGCTTCGCGTTGGAACAAAGCGCTGCTCGACAATTCCGCGCGGCCCAGTGGTGCTCTCGTCTATGCCTCCCGCGACGGCAATCTGACCACGGAACAATACACCCGCCTCAAGCAGGAACTCGAAATCGGTTTCCAGGGTGCCGCCAACGCCGGCCGCCCCTTGCTGCTCGAAGGCGGCCTCGACTGGAAGTCCATGTCGATGTCGCCGAAGGATCTCGATTTCATCGAGGCCAAGCATGGTGCCGCCCGCGAGATTGCGCTGGCGCTCGGCGTGCCGCCGATGCTGCTCGGCATTCCCGGCGACAACACGTTTTCAAACTACCAGGAGGCCAACCGCACCTTCTGGCGACAGACCGTGCTGCCCCTGGTCCAGCGCACCACCGCCGCGCTGGCCGAATGGCTCGGCCCCGCCTACGGCCTCTCAAACCTCGCGCTGCAACCCGACCTCGACGACATCCCCGCGCTGTCATCCGAACAAGACAGCCTGTGGGCCCGCCTCGAAAAATCAACCTTCCTCACCGACGACGAAAAACGCGCCGCCGTCGGCTACGGCCCGAAGCCAGTGGTGGCCAGCGACAAGTTCAACCCCGGCCAACTCCGCGCCCCCAGCGGCCAACTCAACGGCGGCCGCTGGACCAAACCCGGCGACGGTGGCAGCAGAACGCCCAGCACCGGCGACACTGCCCCCGCCGACACCACGCCCAGCGAAGGCACCGATACCCAGCCGACAGCCTAGATCTCACGCCATCAATCAGCGATAACAGCGAAACGCCGCAGCCGATAGCGGGTCATGGACGATACAATGTGGACCTCGACGAAGAGGAAGTTGGAGGTGGACATACGAAGCGAGATCACGTTGGGAAGTCGGACGCGGACTTGGTCGCTGCGGTGGAGAAGCAGACACAACAATGGGGGCCGTTTGTCATTGGAAAACTAGAGGAGAGTTCTTTCCTCTCAAAAGAGTCCGCGAACGATTTCATAAATCGTTCGCTTGAACAGAATCGAGCGCAAGTTGATGCGGTTGCGACTGGCGTAAGCTCCAAAGAAGCGATAGAAACCAGATTTGGGTATATTACAGGGAAACAAGCATTTAGACCAACGGCAACTGATGGACCTTATATCAGAGACACTTATGAGGTTACGGTTGTGTTGCAGCATGATTATCGGGCGCCGAACGGCTATCGGGTATTAACTGCTTATCCATCAAACAAGTCCGGGAAGTGAGGATTACGATGATCGTAGCGACAAAAGAATTTAAGCGGT
>JANXYD010000086.1 GCA_025350265.1 Hyphomicrobiaceae bacterium
GCCGAAACGGGGCAGGTAGTGAGGACCTCCTGCTTTTGGACCCGTGCCGGAAAGACCCTCACCGCCAAACGGCTGGACTCCAACGACGGCCCCGATCATCGAGCGATTGACGTAGAGATTTCCGACCTTCGCGCGCGCGCGAAGGGCTTGGGCCGCCGCCCCAATCCGGCTGTGCAGCCCCATCGTCAGGCCGTACCCAGAACCCTGCACGGCGTCGACGGTGGCTTCCATGGCGCCGGCCTTCCACGTAACCACATGCAGGACCGGCCCGAAGATTTCCCTGTCGAGATCGGCGATACTGTTCAGGCGGATAACGGTTGGCGCAACGAACGCGCGGTCCGGTAATCCTGATGGCAACGGACAAGCATAGAGAACCCTGTCCTGCAAGCTCTCGATGTGCGCATCGATATTGGACTTGGCCGCTGAATCAATGACCGGGCCAACGTCGGTGCGAGAGTCCGCAGGGTCGCCAATAGTAAGCTCCTTCATCGCGCCGACGAGCATTTCCAGCGTGTCGTCCGCGATGTCTTCGTGAAGGCAGAGCAGTCGCAATGCCGAGCATCTTTGCCCCGCGCTGAGGAATGCCGAGGTAATCACGTCGCCGACAACTTGCTCGGGCAGGGCTGTCGAATCCACGATCATGGCGTTCAGCCCCCCCGTCTCGGCGATCAGCGGCACCAGCGGTCGCGACTCGCCCTCCAGCAGGGCGCGAGCGATGCGACGGGCGCTCGCGGTCGAGCCGGTAAAGGCGACGCCGGCAACCTTTGGGTTTGCGACAAGGGCCGCGCCAACCGTAACGCCTCCGGTGACGATCTTGAGCACGCCTTCTGGCACTCCCGCCTCAAGCGCCAGACGCGCCGCTGCCAGGGCGATCAGCGGTGTCTGCGGCGCCGGTTTGGCGACGACTGCGTTGCCGACGGCGAGAGCCGCGGTGACCTGGCCAAGGAAGATGGCCAGAGGAAAATTCCACGGGCTGATGCAGGCAAAGACGCCACGGCCGGCCAAGGTGAGTTCATTGGTCTCGCCGGTCGGACCTGGAAGGACAATCGGCGCGCAATGCCCGCGGGCCTGCACAGCGTAGTAGCGACAGAAATCAACCGCTTCCCGCACTTCACCCAGCGCATCAGCGAGCGTCTTGCCGGCCTCGCGCACCGCGATCGCCATCAGCTTTGCGCGGTCGCGTTCGAGCAGGTCGGCGAGCCGTTCCAAAACGGCTGCACGCTCCTCAACCGGACGCGCATTCCAGGCCGGCTGCGCAGCGGAAGCCGTCTTCACCAACTCGGCGACATCGGCCTCACTGGTATCAGCCAGCTGTTCGGCGGGTATCGCCCATTCCGCCATCATCACGGACATGGTCTCGTTGACGATGCTGTCGTCAGACAGATCGAGACCGGCGGAATTCA
Organism: Hyphomicrobiaceae bacterium; assembly: GCA_025350265.1. Classification (GTDB taxonomy): domain Bacteria; phylum Pseudomonadota; class Alphaproteobacteria; order Rhizobiales; family Hyphomicrobiaceae; genus JABFRJ01. Next base: position 1,404 of record JANXYD010000086.1, read on the forward strand.
CCCGCTCAGCACCGAACATGTGCAAGGGGCTGACGATGGCGGGATGCGGCGTCAGGCTGGTGCGTTCAGCTTCAAGGACCGGATCGGCGAGCAGATCTTCATCGCGGATGTCGCGATCGGCTATCTGGTGAACGAAGCTGGTGTTGGCGCCATTCTCCAGCAGACGTCGCACCAGATAGGCGAGCAGGTCGCGATAGCCGCCAACCGGCGCATAGACGCGCACGGCGGTGCCGCGATCGGCCATCAGGCCCTCATAGAGCCCCTCGCCCATGCCATGCAGGCGCTGGAATTCATAGGCCCCGTTGCCGGCGGCGACGAATGCCGTGGCGACCGAATGCGCGTTGTGGGTGGCGAACTGCGGGAAAAACGCGCCCGGATCGGATAGCAGCAATCGCATGGCCGCCAGATACGATACGTCGGTGTGCATCTTGCGCGTCAGCACGGGATAGTCGGCGAGGCCAAGTTCCTGGCCCCACTTGATCTCGCTGTCCCAGTAGGCACCCTTCACAAGCCGCACCGGAATGCGCCGCCCGCCATCGGCCGCGAGCCGCCGCAACCAGCGCAACACCGGGATCGCGCGGCGGCCGTAAGTTTGCACGGCAATGCCCAGCCCGGTCCACCCGGCAAGCGCCGGATCGGCGTACGCCAGGCCGAACATTTCCAGCGTCAGATCGAGCCGGTCCTGCTCCTCCGCGTCGATCGTCAGCGGCAAACCGCGATCGCGCGCGGCCTTGGCGAGTTCGATGATCCGCGGCAGCAATTCGGCGCGCAGCAGCGCCACCTTGCCCGGCTCGAAGCGTGGATGGATCGCCGACAGCTTCACCGACAATCCTGGCCGCATCATCAAGGCGTCGGGCTGCGGCAAAACGAGTTTGCCTGCGGCCGTTCCGATCGCGTCGATGGCCAGCAGGTATCGATTGAAATAGCGATCGGCATCGGCCGCCGTCTTGGCCCCCTCGCCCAGCATATCGTAGGAGATGCGGAAGCCCTGGCTTTCGTAGGCTTTGGCGCGGCCGACAGCCTCCTTGATGGTACGCCCGAGCACGAAGTTGTCGCCGAGGATGCGCATGGCCTGCCGCAGCGCCTGCCGGATGACCGGTTCGCCGGAGCGGGCGACGAGCCGCTTGAGCAGGCTCGCTGGTCCCTGCCGCTTGCTGGTGGCGAACTTCACCACCGTGCCGGTCAGCATCAAACCGAACGTGGAGGCGTTAACGAACAGGCTTTCGGACGCACCCAGGTGCCTGCCCCACTGGCCTTCGCCGATCTTTTCGGCGATCAGCGCATCCTGCGTCGCCTTGTCTGGAATGCGCAACAGGGCTTCGGCGAGACACATCAATATGACGCCCTCCTCGCTCGACAAGCCGTATTCGAGCATGAACGCGTCGATGCCGCCGTGCTTCGACTGATTGTCGCGCGCGGCGTGAACAAATTTGCGCGCGAGTTCAGCGATGCGCTGGCGTTCGTCCGCCGTATAGACAGCACGTTCGATCAGGCCACCAACGAGCCGCCGTTCGTCCATTAGATGATAATTGGCGATCTCGTCACGCGGCGGCAATTGCACGGGCGGCCTCGGCTCGACGCTGCGGCGGAAAGTGGCTGTAGCCATGACATGTGCTCCTGCCGGTCGTGCGAATGCGGCGACGGCCCGAGAGTGATTCGGTGTGCAGGCATGGTAGCAAATTTTCGGCGAAATGTTTGCCGCTGCGCGAACTTTTAGCGCTCAGGATGTGGGCCGAGGACCTGGGCCCGCAGGACGCTTCGAAATTGCTGCAGGAAACGCTCAGCGAAGAAGAAGCCACCGATAAGGGTTTGACCAAGCTTGCCGAAACGAGGGTCAACGCCGCGGCCATGTAAGGCCAACCCCGTATCGCAAATTCGGCTGGCCGATCGGGTTCGATCGGCCAGCTTTTTTCATGTCTGACCGCAATTTACCAACAAATCTCGAAGGCGGCGATTATGCAACCTTTGCGTGCTATATTGCATGATGGCTACCTGGTCGAAAATCGTCGCCGCCGTTATTTTGTCCACAGTCGCTGGCGCAGCGCTGCCATCAGTGCCTCACTGTGGCCATCTGAACCTTGCCAAAGCTCCCCATGAGTGCGACCTACACCGCACCTCGGTAGTGGCCGATTCCCGCATTTCAAGCGCGACTCCTGGCGTTCAACCCATTGAACGGACATATGAAATGGCATCTTCCCGCGACCTGCTCGCCAAGCTCGACGACGAATTTCAGGGCAAGGGTGCCAAGCCGCGCGTCAAGACGGCCGAAGAGAGCTACACCGCCGCCGACATCGAAGTTCTGGAGGGGCTGGAACCGGTCCGCCCGCGTCCCGGCATGTACATCGGCGGCACCGACGAGAAGGCGATGCACCACCTGTTCGCCGAGGTGATCGACAACTCGATGGACGAAGCAGTCGCCGGCCATGCGACCTTTATCGAGGTGCGGCTGGAAGCGGACGGTTACCTGTCGGTGATCGACAACGGTCGCGGCATTCCCGTTGATGCGCATCCTAAATTCAAGAATACCTCGGCGCTCGAAGTGATCATGACCACGCTGCATTCGGGCGGTAAGTTCGACGGCAAGGCCTATCAAACCTCGGGTGGGTTGCACGGGGTGGGTGTGTCGGTCGTCAATGCGCTGTCGGAGATTTGCGAAGTCGAGGTGGCGCGCGGCCAGCAGCTTTATCGCATGGTGTTCAGCCGTGGCGTGCCGCAGACCAAGCTCGAAAAGCTCGGCCAGACCATGAACCGGCGCGGCACCAAAATCCGCTTCAAGCCCGACGAGAAGATTTTCGGCAAGGGTGCGGCGTTCAAGCCGTCGCGGCTGATGCGGATGGCGCGCTCCAAGGCGTATCTGTTCGGCGGCGTCGAAATCCGCTGGTTCTGCGATCCGTCGCTGGTGCGCGACGATACGCCCTCGGAGGCGGTGTTTCATTTTCCGGGCGGTCTCAAGGATTATCTACTGTCGACGATCGAAGGCCAGACCTTTGTCACCAAGGACGTGTTCGCCGGCAACGTGAAACGCGAGGGCGGTCACGGTTCGTTGGAATGGGCGATCGCCTGGGTGACGGACGAAGACGGCTTCTCAAACTCCTATTGCAATACCATTCCGACGGCCGAGGGTGGCACGCACGAAAACGGTTTGCGCGCGGGTCTGTCGAAGTCGCTGCGCGAATTCGGCGACCGGGTCGGCAACAAGAAGTCCAGCCAGATCACCGCCGAAGATGTCATGACCACGGCGGCATCGATGCTGTCGGTGTTCATCCGCGAGCCCGAATTCCAGGGCCAGACCAAAGAAAAGCTGGCGACTCAGGAAGCACACCGCATTGTCGAATCGACAATCAAGGATGCGTTCGACCATTGGCTGACCGACACGCCGCAACAGGCGCAGCGGCTGCTCGAATGGGTGATCGAGCAAGCCGAGGATAGGCTCAAGCGCCGCCGCGACAAGGAAGTTGGCCGCCAGTCCGCGACGCGCAAACTCCGCCTGCCGGGCAAGCTCGCCGACTGCACGATCCAGACCGCTGCCGGCACGGAGATTTTCATCGTCGAAGGCGACAGCGCCGGCGGCTCCGCCAAGAGCGCGCGCAATCGCGAAAATCAGGCCATCTATCCGTTGCGCGGCAAGATCCTCAACGTCGCCAACGCCACCTCGGCCAAGCTGCAGCAGAATGAAGCACTGTCGAACTTGTTGCTTGCGTTGGGCGTAGGCACCGGCAGCAAGTACAACGACGATGACCTGCGCTACGAGCGCGTTATCCTGATGACCGACGCCGACATCGACGGCGCGCACATCGCATCGCTGTTGATTACATTTTTCTATCAGGAAATGCCGGCATTGATCGACAATGGGCATTTGTTCCTCGCAGCACCACCCCTGCACAAGCTGTCGTACAAGGGCGAGGTGGTCTATGCGCGCGACGACAAGCAGCGCAACGAACTGATGCAGACGAAGTTCAAAGACAAGAAAGTCGAAGCCACCCGCTTCAAAGGCCTGGGCGAAATGGATTTCCGCGACCTCAAATCCACCACCATGGACCCGAAAAATCGCGTGCTGTTGCGCATCGAAGTGGCCGTCGATCAAAAGGTCGAAACTGCTGATAGCGTCAACGCTCTGATGGGCTCCAAGCCCGAAGCCCGCTTCCGCTTCATCCAGGATCGTGCGGCTTTCGCAAGAGATTTGGATGTTTGAGGGCTGATCTGGCGAGAGCCGTTCCGGTCTTCAGTTACAGCATAAAGCGACTCAGAAGCTATGTTCTAACGTGCTTCTGATCGGAAAATGCGGCACACTTCACCTGGAAGCACGCGCTCGCAACGCGGTCACGGGGCACCGCGCCGAACCAGGTGCCGCTGCCACAGCCACAGGGCCGGCACCACGCCCAGCTCCATGCCGAGCGCAAAGATCATCGTCGATGCCGGCCAACCGTCGTGCAGCACGCCGTACAGACGGCCTAGACCGCCTGTCAACACCAGAGCGGCCAGCAGCGTGACGCGCTCGCCCTTGGTTTCGATGTCACGAACCGTCGAAAGAAAAGCAATCCCGATGGCCAGCAGCAACCCCGACAAATAACGGACATGACTATCGAGGGTCACGTCGCCGCCGTGCCCGGACATGCCCGCACCGAGTGCAATGCCTTGCAGCCCACCGGCAATTGGCACCACGCAGCCGATGATCATCGCGGTTTGCAAGAGCTTCTTCTCGAGCGGCTTGTTCACGTGGATGTCCCTACATGTTTGTCATGGCCGCGAACGCAGCCACCCCAGACAAACTCGTGAGTTCACTATCGAGTTCACTCGCGCGGCTTGGGTCACCCCGCGAGTAAAACGCCCCTAGCTTTTGCGCTGGCCCATGAAATCGACGGCGTCGAGAAGGGCTGCGGCGCGCGCGCCATACGGCTTCAGCGCGTTGCGCGCACGCGCTTGCGTTTCGGCGAGGACTGCCCTGGCCCCTGCGAGGCCGCGCAGCGAGACCAGTGTCGCCTTCCCGGCCGCTTCGTCCTTGGCCACCGCCTTGCCGACTTCGGCGGCATTGCCGGTGGCGTCCAGGAGATCGTCGGAAATTTGGAAGGCCAAACCCAGCGCTTCGCCATAGATTGTAAGCGCGTCGATATCGCCAGCGGAGGAACCACCGAGCAGCGGCCCGGTGCGGCATGCAAAGCGGATCAACGCGCCGGTCTTGAGTTCCTGCAAACGCTTGATGTGCAAAAGCGTGGGCCGTGCCGGCTCATCGCGCTTGTTGGCCTCAAGATCGATCATCTGGCCACCGACCATGCCGGCCGGACCTGCGGCGCGGGCCAACTCCGCTACCATCCGATTTGCCACCGCAGGCGACAGACCGGAGTTCGGCTCAGCCAGCCACTGGAACGCAATGGTGAGCAATGCGTCGCCAGCCAGGATCGCGGTCCACTCGTCGTAAGCCTTCCAGACCGTCGGTCGCCCCCGGCGCATGGCGTCGTTGTCCATGGCGGGCAGGTCGTCGTGCACTAGGCTGTAGCAGTGGATGGCTTCCAGGGACGCCGCCACCGTGAGCGCTGTCGCATCGTCCACGCCGAACAACCCAGCACTTTGCAGCACCAGAAACGGCCGAAACCGCTTGCCGCCGCCCAGCACCGCCTCCTGCATCGCTTGCAGCAGGCGAGGGGGGATATCGGTGCTTGCAGCCAAGCGGCGGGCCAGATCGTCTTCGACCAATACGCGCGCGTGTTGCAGGCTCGCCTCGAAGGTCATTCAAGCCTCCCATGGGGTTTCGGTCGCAAAACGCAGATCGAGTTGAGAGTGACGGCCTCAACCGGCACGGAACTGCCTCGGGATGGCCGTGTTTGCAGGTGAGTGATATCTACCGTTTCAGCGGCTCGACGCCTAGTGTGCTCCCAGATAATGTTTCCATCCCATTTCGGCATGCTTCTCTCATGGTCGACTTTCGCAATTCCGATGTTGAAAAGCCGACAAGCACAACCGCGCGCGGCGTCTGGACCACACGGCCCCCGACAGCTGTTCCACTGTCACCTCCGCTAACGCCGGTCACCACGTCGGCGATCGCCGGCAGTAAGTCCGGCGCACGCGGTAAACCACGCGCCTCGCTCATCCGCCGCGTCGGGGGGGTCGCCTTGATCGTCGGATTGGTGTTGGCTTTGGTGCTCGCCGTGCTCATCTGTGCCTATCGCTGGATCGCGCCGCCGACGACAACGCTCATGCTCGCCCAACGGATCATGGGCACACGCATCGACCGCGCCTGGCGTCCATTCGAGCAGATTTCACCGCATCTCGCACGCGCCGTCGTCATGTCGGAAGATGCCGGCTTCTGCGGCCATCGCGGCGTCGATTTCACCGAGCTGGAGCGGGTCTACGAGCGCGGCTTGGAGGGTGGTTCGCGCGGTGGCGGCAGCACCATCGCCATGCAGGTGACCAAGAATTTGTTCCTGTGGCCGTCCAAGAGCTACATCCGCAAGGCCGTCGAAATCCCGCTGACGCTGGTTGCGGATCGCTGGTGGGGCAAACGGCGGATGCTGGAAATTTATCTCAATATCGCCGAGTGGGGGCCTGGCGTGTTCGGTGCCGAAGCCGCCGCCCGCAGATATTTCGATAAGCCGGCGAGCGAACTCAGCGAGGGCGAGGCGGCGCTGCTGGCGGTGGCGTTGCCAAATCCCATCGCACGCAACGCCGCCGATCCGACCCCGCAGCAACGGCGCATGGCCGGGGTTGTGCAAGCGCGCATGCGTCAAGGGGCCAACAATGTCCGCTGTCTGACCAGAGTACGGCGATGAATTCGAAGCGTAGTTTTAGCTGAACTTATGGCGCGCAGTGCACCATGATCTGCTTTGGCGGACCAATGCCAAACGCGGATGCAGCACTCATCTGCTCTGCGAATGCGCCACCGAGACGCTTTTCCTCAGCCGTCTCCTCCTTTGGCGTGCCGACTTCGATCTTGCAGGACGATGGAGCGCCGGCATTGAGTTTGGCCGCACCCTTGTCCGCCAATTCGAACGCGATGAAATAGCTGGGGTCGGTGACCAGCAGCGAAAATCCCTTGGCCTCGATCAGCACCGGTTTTTCGAGTGGCACGGTGAAGTGCAACGACAGCAGGTCCTTGTCGTGCTCCAGCCAATAATCGCCGGACTTGGGATCGCCGACCTTGAGTTCGGCCTTGTCGAGGTATGCAAACGTAAAGTAGCCGAATTCCTTGAGTCCCTCGATGTTCACTTTGGCCAGTTCGGCCAGCTCCTCGCGACCATAGAGCCCTGCCTTATTTTTGGGCAAACCGTCCAACGCCTGCGCGGTGTAATATTCGTCGAACGTCCAGACGTGGGTAATGCTGACGATCGCGCCCTGCTCGATGTTGACGGTGGCCGAGGCCGTCACCATGACGTGCGGGTGAGCATTGGCCGGACGCCCCCCAACCATGCCAAGCGAGAGCACCATAACCAATGCAGCCAGGGGGGCTAACAAACGCGATTTCGTCATTGCGAACTCCATCTCCGCGCCGGATGTCCACGGCAGCGCTTTAATCAACGGTCACTAATCCCGGCTGTATGGCGATGCAATGGCCGTGACAGCACTCAGCGTCACCGTGGGGCATTGCTGCCCTTCCCTGCTCGCCGCTGTTATATTATAACACTGCTGCTTGCGGTCCCGTCGTAGGTCGATGAATGCATCAACGGAAAGTGTCGTCATGTTCAAAAATTCGCCGCTACCGATGCGGGCGCTCGCAGGTTTGGTTGGGTTAAATGCAGCGATTGTTGTCACGTTGGCACCGGCTCTGGCAGCCGATAGCGTCAAGGTCCTGGTTACAATCAAGCCTATCCATGCGCTTGTGGCACAGGTCATGGGCGACACTGGCACGCCCGAATTGCTGGTGGGTGGCACCGCGTCGCCACACACCTACGTCATGAAGCCATCGGACGCCAAGAAGTTGTCGAGCGCCAATATCGTGTTCCGGGTCTCCGGCACCATTGATGCATTCATCGACAAAGCCACCGCGTCTCTGCCCAACACCACCGACGTCGTGGCTTTGGCGCTCGCCCCGGGCGTCACCACGCTGCCGCAGCGGGCCGGTGGACCATTCGAACCGGATCACCACGACAGCCATGCGCACGGCCTTCATGAACAAGCCGATGACCACGATCACGATCACGGAGCAATGGACGGTCATGTCTGGCTCGACCCGGCAAATGCGCAGGCGATGCTGGATTTGATCGCCGCCAAGCTGGCAGTGCGATGGCCTGAGCGTGCCGCGCTGTATCGCAGCAATGCGGATGCAGCCAAGTCGCGGATCGATCAACTGACAACCGACATTACGACGGAACTGGCCCCCGTTTCCAGCCGACCCTACGTGGTGTTCCATGATGCCTATCAGTATTTCGAAAAGCGCTTCGGTCTGGTCGTCGCCGGGTCCATCACCGTCAATCCAGAAATTCCGCCGAGCGGCCAGCGGTTGGCGAAATTACGGGAGAAAATCAACAAGTTAGGCGCCACATGTGTATTCGGCGAACCCAATTTCGACGCCAAGGTCATCGCCACGGTCATCGAAGGCAGCGCCGCGCGCGGTGGCACTTTGGACCCGGAGGGAGCATCTCTGCCCCCCGGCCCCGGCCTGTACGAAAACCTGATGCGCAACCTGGCCGCTGGCATCAAGGGTTGTCTTGCGCCGTCGTAAGGTATAGCGGCTGCACATCCAGCAGGGCTGCATGCGCATGCGCCGGCCGTTATCGATGCTTGCGAGTTTTATCATGGCCGCCTTGACCGTCACGCCGCTTGCCATTCCCGCCGTGAAGCTGATTGTGACACAGCGCTTCGGCGATGCACGCGGCTTCTTTTCCGAGACCTACAGCCAGCAGGCCTTTGCGGATGCGGGCATCGAACTCAGCTTCGTGCAGGACAACCATTCGCGCTCGCCGGCGTTAGGCACGCTGCGCGGGTTGCATTATCAATCAGCACCCTTCGCGCAGGACAAGCTGGTGCGCGTCACGCGTGGGCGAATTTTCGACGTGGCTGTCGATATCAGGCTGAATTCACCGACGTTCGGCCGCCATGTCACCGCTGAAATCAGTGCCGACGCCTGGAACCAAATCCTGGTGCCCGCCGGCTTTGCACACGGGTTCGTCACGCTGGAGCCTGATACCGAGGTCGTCTACAAGGTCTCCAAACCCTACGCACCCGCGCACGATCATGGCATTCTATGGTCCGACCCGGCGCTCGATATCGTCTGGCCGCTGGCGCGATCGACGATGACGCTGTCCGACAAGGACATGCGCCATCCGCTGCTGGCCCACGCAAAGGCACTGTCTGAGTGAACTTCGTTAGAGTGCTTCCGGATAAAGCATGCCCC
>JANXYD010000142.1 GCA_025350265.1 Hyphomicrobiaceae bacterium
GTCGCACGGGCGACGTCAACACCAAAGCGGTCACCAATATCCGCGGCGATCCCAGCGGCGATGATGCCACCGGCGCCAGCGCCAATCATCGCCGCGCCAGCGGAAAAAAGTCGCCTGTTGGACGGCGCCCGACTTTTCAACGGCTGGAGCCGAGCCGACGGCCGGCATAGCCTGGGCGGATGCGAGCGAACCCGCTGTCACCGCCAATACTGCTGCTATCAAGGCAAAACTCTTCATGGTTGCACCCTTCTCTGGAGGTCGGCGCGATTGATGTCGCACCGTCATGATGAGAACTGCTCGTATTTTCAATAAGTTCCTTGTGCGCTGCGGTAAAAATCATTAACGTTTGGACAGGTTCGCCGAACCTCATTGCCAGCCGTTGCAGCGCCGTCAGATCGTCAGCACGACGCGGCCGCGAATGTGCCCGCCCAATATTTTGGGTGCGAGGTCCTGCACGGCTTCGACCGGGTGCGTCGTCGTCAACAGCGCGAGTTTGGCTGGATCGAGATCGACGGCCAATCTGTTCCAGGCGACAATCCGTTTCGTTTTCGGTGCCATGACGCTATCGATTCCGCACAGCGTTACGCCGCGCAGAATAAATGGCGCGACCGAGGCCGGTAGATCCATGCCTTGCGCCAGCCCGCAGGCCGCGATCGTGCCGCCATACATCGTCTGCGCAATGACGTTGGCCAAAGTCGCCGATCCCACGCTGTCGATCGCTCCAGCCCACCGTTCCTTACCGAGCGCCTTGGGCGTGCCTGCCAGTTCCGCCCGGTCGATCACGTCGTGGGCACCGAGTTCCCTGAGGTAGTCGGCTTCGGCCAGCCGGCCGGTCGACGCCATGACGCGATAGCCGAGCTTGGACAACACCGACACCGCAATGCCACCGACGCCGCCGGAGGCACCCGTCACCAGCACCGGACCTTTGTCGGGCGTCACGCCCTGCGCTTCGAGCGCCAGCACCGCGAGCATCGCCGTATAGCCGGCCGTGCCGATGGCCATGCTTTGAGCGGCGCCGATCGCTTCAGGGCGATGGATCAGCCAGTCACCCTTCACGCGCGCCATGCCGGCGTAGCCGCCCATGTGCGTTTCGCCGACGCCCCAGCCGTTCAGCACCACCGCGTCGCCCGGTTTGAAGTCCGCGTTCTCCGACGCGATGACGGTGCCCGCGAAGTCGATGCCGGGGATCATCGGAAAGCGGCGCACCACCGGCGATTTGCCTGATATCGCCAAGCCATCCTTGTAGTTGATGGTCGAATGACTGACCGCCACAGTCACGTCGCCGGGCATGAGGTCTGAGAGCGTAAGTTCGGTCCACGCCACCTGCTGGCCGGCGTCGCCTTTGGTGATGAGCAGCGCTTTGAAACGATCAGTTGTGGTCATGATATCCTCGGCGGCTGGGGTGCGGTGTGGTTCGACGCGCGGTTGCGGTGACAAATGAACCCGAACCACCGCCTGTAAGCAATCGGCCTGATGCTGTCGAGGGTGTGAGTGAGGCCACTGTTGGCGATCAAGATCAGGCCGTCGACACGAAGCTAATCGGAATTGCCACAGATATTCGAACCCCCACTTGCAGAACAAAAATATTGGCTGTGGCCGGAAATCTACATCGCCCGGTGCGCCAGAGACGTAGTTTAGTATGTCGACAGTCAATTATTAGAACGGGTTCTATTTTTTTTGGGAGGGGCGATGTTGTCTCGCGTACGCCTGTGCACAGCAGGCATCATTTTGAGTGGATTGGGTGGCTGCGTCAGTCCTCCAACATTTGTGAATGAAGATAAAAACCATACAGGTCCGCCTGTTGAAGGTATATTTGCCGAGATACGCTGCGAGCTTCTTCAAGCCATCAAAACAAATACAGAGTTGGTGACCGACGGCACGCCGGGCCGCGATATTGTGGCGGATCCTGATCGGCCAATGGTTCCCAGAAAAAACCTGGAAAAGGGAAAAATACCAGGCTGGACGGCCAATATGCAGTTGACGTTGCAGTTGGATGAAAATGCCGGCTTAACACCATCTGTCTCAAGCATCATGCCATACACGCTTGCAGCTTTTAATCTGACGTTTAACGCCTTTGGGAATTTTTCAACGTCGGCGCAGCGCATTTACGGGCAGGCATTAACTGTCAAGCTCAGAAATCTAGTGACAAAATCCCGCAAGAACGAGGATGAGGCAACGGTAAATGAGGATCACGGTCTGTCGACGTTGATGGATAATGGAAAGCCGAGTTATCCAAGAAGAACATTGCGCCGCCAATAACTCCGGTTTGG